>CAMDKE010000146.1 GCA_945901215.1 Comamonas sp. lk | reverse complement strand
TGAATCCTGGGAAAGTGTTTTCCCGGTAAATGCCCCGGAAACAGGGGGCCAAGCCCCTAGGCTTAACGGGGCAAGGACAGATTGCGCAAGAACGTGCGTTCAATCACCGATCGCGGTTGGGGCGCTTGCCAGCAGCCCATGTCGCCGTGGGGCCGTGCCGATTGCTTAGACAGGGCGCTGGCCAGCCAGCAGGGCTCCAGGCTGGTGGTGCGCAAGGGCGGCGCTGCCCCGGTCGGCACCAAGGCGGCTACCGCCATTCCAGCAAAAATACTGGCGGCGGCCGCAATGGCCAGGCCACCGAGCAGCGTGGCCACTGCCGAGTGGCGCTGCGCCACCGCTTTGGGGCTGGGTAGCTGCAATGCCCCTGGGGGCAGCATCGCTTTGGCCTGCTGCATTTGCTGCAACAAGCCCTGGCCTGCCGCTACAGCACTTTGCGCCCACCGGTTTGGTGCGGCCTGTGCGGTTGCCTCGGTATGAACTGCTTCGGTTGGGACTGGCACGGCGATGGCCGGGGCCACTTGCACCACTTGCACGACAGGCGCAGCCTTTACCACGGGCGCTACTGCCACTGCGGTCACTACGGGCGCTGATTGCACTAAAGGCGCGGCACTTGCCACCGGGGCTGCTCGCACCACCGGCGCTGGTTTGGTCACCAATGGCTCTGTTTTGGCGTTTTGAACGGGGGCGACTGCGCCCCTGCGTGCTTCCAGTTCGTCAACCTCCACCCGGATCTCCTGGGTGGTGTCCACAACTCCCTTGAGCCGCACCTTGGCGCGTTCGCGCTGGGCAGCGGTGGGGACCGTCAATGGCTTGCGGGGTGGATTGCGCCGGCCGGACTTGGCACTCACGGATAGCCGGCCTTGGTCTTCACCAGACTGCACCGTTAGCGTGTCGTGGTCGTCTGGTGTGGTGCCGTTGCCAAACGGACGCGACCGCGCTGCGAAAGCGCCCGAGGGTGGCGGCAGATCAACAGGGCTGCTGCGTTTGAATGCAACCAATTTGCGCCCGGTGTTAGCCGAGTAGCCTGGGTCGCTGTTGCCAAATGGGCTGGGTCTGGCTCGGGGCCTGTAGTTGTCGCTCGAGCCGTCTGCCTGGTCGTTGCTGGCGCCGGACTGCTGCGCCGAGTTGCGGGCCAGGCGGTCGATTTTTTTGGAGCTTCCAAAGCCTTGCGCCACCTTGACGATGTTGTCGCGCATGGTTTGGTTGATGGTCGCACCCATTTGGCTGTCGTAGGTCGCTTCAGGCAACTCCGGCTGACCGGCGGCGACGTACTCAAAGTCATCGGAGGAAAAAGACCGGATGTTCTTGGTTGTAATGGTCCGGTAGTGAGGCTTAAAGTCCTCTTCTGTGATGTCGAAAGCCGCCAGCATATTGCCAAACAGTTTTTTCTCGGCCGGCTCGACGTAGCTGTCTGAAAGCATGATGTCGGCCACATTGGCCAGTACGAACAGTCTGGCTTGCGGCTCCAGTTCCTGCGCTGCCAGCGCTAAGAATTTTTCTGACTTCACCTTGAGTGCGTGCTTGACGGCGACCTTTTGCAGGCCCTCAAACTCGCCAATCAGGGCCTGAAGCCGCCCAATTTCTTCAGGTCCCAGCGACCCGTCGGAGGCCATCATGTAAATCAGGCAGACCGCCAGAGCCAGATGCGGGCTGATGCGGCCGTGGTCCATGTCATGGGCCTCGTAGGGGCCCAGTACGGTCTTGTTGTTTTTGATTGCAATGGTCTGGTAGTAGGGCTCAAACGACTCGTCGCTAAGGCCAAATGAGATGGTCATTGCGTGCAGCAGGTCCAACTCTTGCTCGTCTGCATACCCGTCGGACATCATGGAGTCACACACATTGGTCAGCACGCTGAGCTTGTCGGCCGGGCCCATGTGCGCGGGGGCGTCGCGCAAAAACTGGTCGAAGGGGACGGCTTTCACGTAGTCCACCGCACACTCTAGTAACTGCTTGTTTTTGCCAATAACGGATTGGAGCTGGCTGCTCTCGGACTCGTCAATTTCGCCATTGGCCGCCATCATGTACACCAGGGCTGCTGCCAGAACCAGGGGCGGGCTCAGTTCAATGGACAGATCGACAGGCGCGGCCTGGTCAGATTCGGGGCTGCTGAGGCGGTCTAGCGGGGATGTGGAGGCGGTTTCAGTACGCATGACGCCAGACTAACCATTGCCATCGTGGCTAGGGATGACGGAACTGTAATGTTTAGATTACTGTCAGCTTTGTCATTGAAATCAACAATAACTTAACAACTTTGTTATTTTCAGTCTATCGTCGGATCCAGGGGTGCGGTGAGGGTCACCGTGACCACCGAAGAGGGTGAGACGGTCAACTCCAGCGTACCGCGGTGCAGCACGGCGATTTCGCGGCAAATGCTCAGGCCCAAACCCAGGCCATCGATTTCGCGGTTGTGCGCCGCGTCGCCTCGGTAAAAGCGCTCGAAAGCGTGTTTGGCCAGGTCTTGGGCCACGCGGGCGCCGGTGTTTTCTATGGTGAGACGGAAGTTAGTACCGCGTTTTTCCAGTGCGAACCCGATGCGTCCTTTGGGAATGTTGTATTTGGACGCGTTGGTGTACAGATTGTGGATCAGTTGCTTGGCCAGTTGCGGGTCGCAGCGCCAGAACACGCCGGGGGCGATATGTTTGACGATCGTCACTTTGTTTTGAAACTGGGCGGCGTCGGCGGCCAGGGCGTCAAAAAACGCACTCAGATTCCATTCGGTGCGGTTGAGCACCAGCGACTTGGCATCGGCGCGCGACAGCAGCAGCAGCTTTTCGGTAATGTCGATCAAGCGCTCAATCTCCTCGCCCATGGCCCGTGCATCGACCTGTGCGGTGCTGCCTGCGGGCAGACTGGCAATGAGCTTTTCTGCACTGCCACGCAAAATGGTCATCGGTGTTTTGAGCTCGTGCGATGCGTCAGCCGTAAAGTTGCGAATTCGCTCGTAGCTGTCTTTCAGGCGCATCCGCAGCGATTCGTAGGTGGATGCGATGCGGTCAAACTCTTGGTAGCTGGCGGGGCTGGAAATCGGCTTATCCAGGTTCTCCAGGTCGAGTTCGAGCAAGGCTTTCTCAACCAAATGAATGGGCTTCATCACCCAAAACATGATGAACCAGGACATCAAGAGCACGGCCAAAAAGATAGGGGGCAGGCTCATCCAAAGAATGGCATCGCGCACGCTCCACAGCTCATCCATGTAGGTCCGCACGTGGGCCTGGGTTAGCGCCACCGTGATGGTGTGCTCGCCCACCTGCTTGCGCACACCAAGCCAATGGGTTCGGTTGTAGTCGGTAAACCCCACTGCGTCTCGGGTAGGGCTGCTGTCGCCCTCGGGTTGCCAGGCGATGCTGCCGTCGGTCAACGCGCGGCATTCCTTGGGATCGGCGGCATCGCCCGCGCACACGGTAAACGTTTCAATCAGATATCTGCTGGGCCCTTTGGAGTCGATACCGCGGTAACAACGATAAAAGTCCTCCCTGTCAGCAATCTTGGCACCACATTGCTGCACGCCCAGCACCATCTCGTTGCGGATGGCGGTGGAAATGGACTGTTCTAAAACCAAAGCGGCAATGCCGCGATTAAGCAAGATGACCAGAATCGTCATCCCCAAAATGCGCAGCGCCAGCTGCCATCGAAACGACCGTATCCTCACGCCGGTGGCTCGGCGCGGACGCGGTAGCCCACGCCGCGAACCGACTCAATCGGCGAGGAATTGGCATGGCCTTTGCGGCTGAGTTTTCTTTTGATGCGCTGCACGCACACGTCCACCACATTGGTTTCCGGGTCAAAGTCGATGTCCCAGACGTACTGGAGTATTTTCTTGCGTGAATAAATGTGGCCCGGCGACTGCAGTAAATACTCCATCAGAGTGAACTCGCGCTGGCTGAGGGTGGCGCTGGTTTCGTGCCACTGCGCACGCCGGGTCACCACGTTGAGGGACAGGTCCTGAAAGTGCAGCTCTTGCGGTGCCTCTGTGGTGCGGCGGTTTTGCAGGGCTTTGATGCGGGCGATCAGCTCTTCGACAAAAAAGGGTTTGGGCAGGTAGTCGTCGGCGCCCACCTCAAACCCGAGCAGGCGGTAGGGCAGGTCGACTTTGGCACTCAGAATGATCACCGGGGTGTGGTTGCCCTCGCCGCGTATCTGGCGCAGCACGTCAAAGCCATCCACCTTGGGCAGCATGATGTCGAGCACAATGGTTTCGTGTCGGTTCTCGCGCGCCCGGTACAGGCCTTCCTCTCCGTCTTGGGCATGGTCCACCGCAAAGCCGGCGGCCTTTAGCCCGTGCATCACGAACTCGGCGATGCGGGGTTCGTCTTCGATCAATAAGATTGTCATGGTGTTCCTTGCCATGCAGGGCAGTTGGAAACGAGCTGCGCGGGGCGCGAAAGCACTTCACGTCTTGCCACTTCGATCATTTATGTCATTTTCACCATTTCGGTGGGGTTTTCGTGTGACAAGAGTGTAATTTTTCGGGTGTTTTGGCCCTTGCGCTCAGCTTTCCCCAGCCCATGCCGATGTAGCAGTATCTTCCTTTGAGGGGCCTACCATGCAGACAGATCCACTTCTAACGCCAGCGTCCCCGCCGCGTTTGCCGGACGCACCGGGCCCCAAGGCAATGACCGCGCCGGAAAAAGCCGAGGTGGCGAGGGCAAAGGCTGCCGCTACCGTTGCCGCGACCCCGGCGGAGCCACCGGTCAAGAAAACCGAGGCCCCACAGTCCAACGCCATGGCCATGTCCTTTGAGGTGGATGCCCATACCAAATCTTTGACCGTTGTCATGACCGATGCTGCGTCGGGCGAAGTGGTACGAAAAATCAGCCTCAAAGGCCTGCACGGCCAAATTCACCAAACCGGCAAGCTGCTGGGTGCCATGGTGGACACACGCTCTTGAGTAGGCCCGGTGTACCGGCGCGTAGTTGGGCGCGGCGCCCGGGTGCGGATGGTCTGGTGCACGCTGGGGTGGTGTGGGTTCAGTGGCCATGTGCCACGTTAATCACCTTGCAGATATTTATCAGTTACAACTTGATAAGTTAATAAGTTGATAAGTATTGATTAATTTTTCATTGAAATGCTCGACTCGCTTACACGGTCGCCAAGGCAGAACCGGACGGCGTAAGCCGTGCGCGGCACTAAGCGCTGGGGTTGCCGTGCTTGAACCGGTAGCCCACACCCCGGATGGACTCGATGAGCGAAAAATCAGGGCTATTTTTGCTGTTGAGGCGAATTCTGATGCGTTTGATACAAACATCGACCACATTGGTTTCTGGGTCGAAGTCAATTTCCCAAACGTCTTGGAGTAGTTTTTGGCGAGAAAAGAGCTCTCCCGGTGACTGCACAAGGTAGTCCAGCAGCATGAACTCGCGCTGGCTCAAAACGGCAGACGAGCCATACCACTGCGCGCGCCGGGTGACGCGGTCCAGGGTCAGCGGCGGGTGTTCCACGATGCGTTGTGGGCCAATGGCGTTGCGCTTGCGGATCGCCTGCACGCGGGCCAGCAGCTCTTCGATAAAAAAAGGCTTGGGCAGGTAGTCGTCTGCCCCCAACTCGAAGCCCTCCAAGCGGTAGGGCAGATCCACCATAGCGCTGAGTATCAACACGGGGATTCGGCTGCCTTCTTGGCGCAAGCTGCGTAGCACCTCCATGCCGTTGATCGTGGGCAGCATCACGTCCAAAATCAGCATATCGACGCGCCCCGCGCGCAACCGGTCCAACCCCTGGGCCCCGTCGGAAAAATGCTCCACCGTGTAGCCCTTGGCCTTTAGGCTCTTGCTGACGTAGTCTGCAATGCTCGCTTCGTCTTCCATCAATACGATGTTCATTCCCTGCTCCCTGCGTTGCCTCTTTTGGCGCCAGAACCGACGCCCTCCCGTCGACCATGTCGAAAGCGGCATTTTTAGCACAAATAACCAAATAAAAATGTGAATTACGTAATTATTATTAAAAAGCGTTAAAAACAACGATGGTGATGACCGGGGCTGGAAAAGCCTAGTCCCGGGTACGGGCGGTTTGGGGCAGGGCGCCCGCACCGTGGTAGTGCGGCGCGCTGGGTTGGGGTGCTAAGCCAGCTATGGCACATTAACGGCCATGACGAAGTACCCCACCCTAGAAGACGCCATTGGAAAAACCCCGCTGGTCGCCCTGCAACGCATAGGCGCGCCAGACAACCAATCCCGCAATAACGTGGTTTTGGGCAAGCTCGAGGGCAATAACCCGGCGGGCTCGGTGAAAGACCGCCCGGCGCTGTCCATGATCCAGCGCGCACAGGAGCGCGGCGACATCAAGCCCGGCGACACGCTGATTGAGGCCACCTCGGGCAACACCGGCATTGCGCTTGCCATGGCTGCGGCCATCAAGGGCTACCGCATGGTGCTCATCATGCCCGAGGACTTGTCGATTGAGCGGGTGCAAACCATGAAGGCCTTTGGCGCCGAACTCATCCTCACCCCCAAAAGCGGCAGCATGGAATACGCCCGCGATTTGGCCGAAACCATGCAGCGTGAAGGCAAGGGCCGGGTGCTCGACCAGTTTGCCAACCAAGACAACCCGCGCATCCACTATGAGACCACCGGCCCCGAAATCTGGGCTGACACGCAAGGGCGCGTCACCCACTTTGTGAGCGCCATGGGCACCACGGGCACCATTACCGGCGTGGCGCGGTATTTGAAAGAGAAAAACCCTGCCATTCGTATCATCGGCGCCCAGCCGTCCGAGGGCTCGCGCATTCCGGGTATCCGCAAATGGGCACCGGCCTACCTGCCCAAAATTTACGACCCCGCTAACGTGGACGAGCTGCGCTACGTGAGCCAGCTTGACGCCGAAGACATGTGCCGCCGCATGGCGCGTGAAGAGGGTATTTTTGCCGGCATTTCTGCGGCAGGTGCTTGCTGGGTGGCGCAGCAAATTGCCAGCGAGGTGCGCGACGCCACCATCGTCTTTATCGTCTGCGACCGGGGTGACCGCTATTTGTCCACCGGCGTGTTTCCCGCCTGAAACCCGCGCCTCCACCATGACCCACGCCTACAAGTTTTGCCCCCAATGCGCCACGCCATTGGCCCTGATCAGCCAGATGGAGGACGG
>CAMDKE010000145.1 GCA_945901215.1 Comamonas sp. lk | reverse complement strand
ATAGTGGCGTGGGTGGTCAACGCTCGCCACGTCAAGGCGGTGCCGGGTCGCAAGACCGATGTGGCTGATGCGCAGTGGCTGGCATCGTTGGCGCGTGCAGGTCTCTTGCGCGCCTCCTTCATTGCCAAAGCGGACCTGCGCAGCCTGCGTCACATTGCCCGACACCGGCAAAAACTCGGCGGCATGCTGGCCAGCGAGATAGAGGCGGCTGCACAAACTGCTCACCGATGCCGGCATCCGTTTGGGCGTGGTGGTGTCGGACTTGCACGGCCAGTCGGCACGCGCCATGGTCAAGGCGCTCATCGCTGGCAAGACCGTGCCCGAAGTTCTGAGCCTGGCCAGCAATCGTTTGCGTGCCAGCCGGGAAGACATCTTTGAGGCCTTGCAGGCCGAAGAGATCACACCGGCACATCGATTTGTTCTGGACGAGATTCAATAGCGCATATCGAGGAGCTTGAAGCGCGCATCGCCCGCTTTGACGCGGAGTTGCTGCGCTCCTTGCAGGGCGCCGGTTACGGGGTCCCTTTGCGACTGTTGCAAACCCTGCCCGGCATTGACCTGATGGGCGCGGCCATGTTGCTGGTGGAGATCGGCTCTGACATGAGCGAGGTGGCGGTCGTCAAGCCCAGGATTGGCGCTTACAAACGCCATGTGTTGATCTGTACCGGCCCACGTTGCACACAGGATGGTGCATCGCAGGAGCTGTTCGACAGCCTGGGCGACAAGTTCAAGGCGGCCGGCATCAACGAGGGCGAGCTTCGCGTCAAGCGCAGCCGCGTCAGTTGCTTTGCCGCTTGCAAGGGAGGGCCAGTCATGTGTGTGCAGCCTGATGGTGTCTGGTACTACGACGTCACGCCCGCCAACATGGACCGCATCATCGAGCAGCACCTGGTGGGCGGGCAGCCGGTTGCCGACCTGATTTTTCACCAAGGACCGCAAGGGCATGATGCAGAGTGACATCATCAAGCCTTTGCACCCCGTGGCGGGTATGGTTTATATCGTCGGGGCTGGTCCGGGCGCGGCCGATTTGCTGACCTTGCGGGCGCTGGACAGGATTCAGCGGGCCGAAGTGGTGGTGCACGACCGGTTGATCACGCCCGAGGTGCTGGCCCTGATCCCGCAGGCGGCTTTACGGACCTATGTCGGAAAGGCTCTGGGCAACCATTCGGTGCCGCAAGAGGGCATTCATGCCTTGCTGGTGCAGCATGCGCGAGCCGGCCGCTGCGTGGTGCGGCTCAAGGGCGGTGACCCCTACGTCTTTGGCCGGGGCGGCGAAGAAGTGCAGGCTTTGCAGGCTGCCGGTATTGCCTTCGAGGTGGTGCCCGGCGTGACGGCGGCGGGTGGCTGCGCGGCGGCGGCGGGTATCCCGCTGACCCACCGCGACTTTTCAAACAGCTGCGTTTTCCTGACCGGTCACGAGGCCGACGGCAATGCACCGCCGGACTGGGCCGCGTTGGCCAGGCCGGGGCAGACGCGGGTGTTCTACATGGGCGTGCAGCGCCTGGCGCAGATTGCCCGCCAGCTCATGGCGCACGGCCTGTCGCCTGAAACGCCTGCCGCCATCGTGCTCGACGGAACCCGACCCTCCCAGCAGGTGGTGGCGACCGAACTGCATGCGCTGGTGGCGCAGGCGCCTTTGTATGGGCCGCACCCAGGCTTGCTGATTATTGGCGAAACGGTGCGGCTCAGTCCGGATTTTCAGCCTGCAGCGCGCAGCCACCATGTCCTTGAACCGGTCCACCATGAATCGTAAATCCTGATGCAACTTGAATCCCCTCCGTCTGAGAAGCCCTATGACAAGCCTGAAGGTGAACGCCGGGGTCTGGTGATCGTCAACACCGGCGACGGCAAAGGCAAAAGCACGGCCGCCTTTGGCCTGGCCCTGCGGGCGCACGGGCGTCACCATGTGCATGGCAAGGCGGTGAAGATTTTCCAGTTCATGAAAGTGCCGAGCGCGCGCTTCGGCGAACACCGCATGTTCGAGCAACTCGGCATTCCGATAGAAGGGCTGGGCGACGGCTTCAGCTGGAAAAGTCAGGACCTGGAGCATTCCGCCCAGCTGGCGCGCGATGGCTGGAAAAAAGCCAAAGTGGCGATCCTGAGCAGCGAGAATTTCATGGTGGTGCTCGATGAGCTGACCTACCCGCTGATTTACGGCTGGATGCCGCTGGACGACGTGCTGCAGACGCTGCAGGGCCGGCCTCAGGACGTGCATGTGGTTATCACCGGCCGGCGTTGCCCGCCTGAAATCATCGCGCTGGCCGACACCGTGACCGAGATGACCAAGGTCAAACATGCGTTCAATGCTGGTGTTCCCGCGCAGCGCGGGATTGAAGACTGACAGGATGAATAGCTCATCTCCCAGTCACGCCTTTTCAACGGCCGAAATCGCTGCGGTGTACCGCGCGATTTTCGAGCGGCGCGACATGCGGCATTTCTCGGGCGGCAGCGTGGCGCCAGAGCTGATGCGGCGTTTGTTGCAGGCGGCCCACCATGCGCCCAGCGTCGGTTTCATGCAGCCCTGGCGTTTTGTGCGCATAGGGCAGCCGGCTTTGCGCCAGCAGCTTCATACGCTGGTGGAGGCCGAGCGCGTGTTGACCGCGCGCGCGCTGGGCGAGCGCGAAGGCGAGTTCATGCGGCTCAAGGTCGAGGGGCTGCTCAGCGCGGCGGAGGTCTGGGTCGTGGCCCTGGCCGATGGACGCGAGAAGCATGTCTTTGGCCGTCGCACCATGCCGCAGATGGATCTGGCCTCCACCGCCTGTGCCATCCAGAACCTTTGGCTGGCGGCGCGCGCCGAAGGTCTGGGTATGGGCTGGGTGTCGTTGTTTGACCCGGCTGCGGTCAGTGCCCTGTTGCAAATGCCGGCTGGTGCCGAGCCGATTGCTTTACTTTGCCTGGGGCCGGTAAGTGGGTTCTACGAGGAACCGATGCTTCAGCAGGAACGCTGGGCCCGGCGCTGCGCGCTGGAAGACCTGATTTTTGAAAACTGCTGGGGCCAGACCATGGCTCCGGCTTTACCCGGGAACAGCTGAGCAGCCAGTCCGCATGGGTGCAGCCAAGCGGGCCGGTCAACTCGGCGAATTTAATCAACTTGCCAAAAAAGAGGAATGGAAATGAAACTGTCTGTTGTCTATATCGCCACCAGCCCGCTGATCGTGAGCCTGCATGCTCTCGCACAAACCGCCGAGTTGCCCACAGTGCACATCATCGAAGCCGTCCAGGCGCCCAATAGCAGCCTGGGCCTGAACGTGCCCGGCACTACCGGCTCACGCCTTGGCTTGAAGCCGCGCGAAACACCAGCAAGCGTGACCAGTATCAGCAGCGCTGACCTGGAGGATCGCAACATCACCCGCGTACAGGATGCCGTCAAGCGCATGCCGGGGTTTACCGACAGCGCATCGGCCGGTAACGGCGGTACCGGTCTGACCGTGCGCGGATTTTCCGGCCACAATTCGGTGGCGCAAATGATTGACGGCACGCGCCTGGTCGTCGGGTCCGGCACGGTGACCTTTCCGTTTTCGACCTGGCCTTATGAATCGATTGAAGCCTTGCGCGGACCGGCCTCGGTGCTGTACGGCAACGGCAGCATTGGCGCGGCGGTCAACTACATCACCAAGCAACCGCTGCGCAGTCACACCGAGCATGAAGCTTTCCTTACCTTCGGCTCCTACGGCACGGTGCTCGGCGGTGTCGGATCGCGTGGACCGATGAGCGACACGCTGGCCTACTCGGCCTACGTCAGTGGCGAAAAAAGCAGTGGCTTTCGCGCCGTCAACGCCTATTCGCGTCAGAACTACTCGCTGGCGCTGCTGATCCAGCCCAGCAACGCGCTCAAGATCACGCTGTCGGCCGACGCTGCGCGCAACGACGATTCGACCTACTTTGGCACGCCACTGATTAACGGCCAATTGGACGACCGGCTGCGCCGCACCAGCTTCAACGTGCAGGACGCGCTGGTGAAATACGACGACCAATGGCTGCGCGCCAAGATCGAGTACCAGGCGTCGGACCGCATCAAGCTGCGCAACGAAACCTATTTTCTGAGCAGCGACCGGCACTGGCGCAACACGGAGAGCTACACCTATGTGCCGGCCACCCGGCGCGTCACGCGCAGCGACTACCTGGAAATCCTGCACGACCTGAGCCAGACCGGCAACCGCTTTGACGCCACTTTCGACGGCATGCTGGGCGGCATGAAGAACCGTTTTGTCACCGGCTTTGACGCGTCGCATGTGGATTTCCGGCACACCAACAACTCGCCATACCCAGGCAGCAGTTCGGTGGACCCTTTCAATGTGGTTCCTGGTAATTTCACCAGCTCGGTGGCCACCACGCCGCGGCGCCAGGCCCGACTGGACAGCACCGCCTTTTTTGCCGAAAACGCGCTGGACCTGTCGGCGCAGTGGAAGCTGGTGGCGGGTCTGCGCCAGGACCGCATGACGCTGGACAACACTGAGCTGGTGACCTCAGCCTTTACCCGCCAGACCTACTCACCCCTGACAGGCCGGATCGGCGCGGTATGGCGCGCTACCAACGAAGTGTCCGTCTACGGCCAATACTCGACCGGCACCGACCCACTCGGTGGATCGTTGAACCTGCCAACAGTTGCTAACCAAACCCTCACCAGAGGCCGCCAAGTTGAATTCGGCGCCAAGGGCGAGTTGCCTTCCGTGCGCGGCGAGTGGACAAGCTCGGTCTACCGAATTGAGAAACGCAACATCCTCTCGCGTGACGCGACCAACCCGCTTGTCACGCAGCAGATCGGCCAGCAGTCGTCCACCGGTGTCGAGCTGGCGCTGGCCATGGAGCCGGTGCGCGGCTGGAGCGTGGACGCCAACCTGGCGATGCTGCGCGCCCGTTTTGACAGTTTTAACGAAGTGCAGGGCGCGCTGCTGGTCTCGCGTACCGGCAACACGCCGGTCAATGTGCCCGAGCGTATCGCCAATGTCTGGACCAGCTACCGTTTTGCGCCGAAGTGGCAGGCCGGTGTGGGGCTGCAATACGTCGGCACACGCGCGGCGAACACGGCCAATACGCTGCATTTCCCCAGCTACACAACGCTGGACGCCTTGCTGCGTTACGAGTTCTCGCGCAGCACGAACCTGGCGTTGTCGGTCAGCAACCTGACGGACAAGGATTACGCGATTTCGGGCACCAACAACACCCGCTGGTTGCTGGGCGCACCGCGCGCTGTTTACCTCACCGCCCGCGTGAAAATCTGACCAGCATCCGCGATGCGTTTCGCCTTCAAAAGGGTTTTCCACAAAAGCCTGATTTTTCTGCACAAGTGGCTGGGCGTCACCTTGGCGCTGCTGTTTCTGATGTGGTTTATCAGTGGGTTAGTGCTGTACTACGTGCCCTTTCCCGGCTTGACGCAGGCCGAGCGGCTGGCCGGTTTGCCGCCCTTGCAACTGCCCAAAGACTGTTGCCTGACGGCGCAGCAAGCCGCCGAGCGAGCCGGCCTGCCAAGCAGTGAGGCACGGTTGGGCATGTCTGCGGGTGTGCCAGTCTGGCGTTTGCTGGGCACGCCGGTGCAGGGCCCTGCAAGTGAGCCGCTTTGGCGGGCCGTCGATGCACGCAACGGACAGGTTCAGGCGCCGCTGTCCGTCGAGGCGGCCAAGGCGGTGGCCGAGGCCTTCAGCGGCAGGCGCGCCGTGCACAGCGAAATGCTGGAGCGCGACCAGTGGACCGTGCCGCAAGGCCTGAATCGCTACCGCCCGCTGCTGCGGATGGAGTTGGACGGGCCGGACGGACTGGAGCTGTATGTCTCGCCGATGGCTGCCGAGGTGGTGCGTGACACCCGACGCGCCGAGCGTTTCTGGAACTGGCTGGGTGCGGTGCCGCACTGGATTTATTTCACTGAACTGCGCCAATACCCCCAAGCCTGGCACAACGTGATTGTGTGGCTGTCGATTCCCGCTGTTGTGCTGTCGGTCACCGGCATGGTGCTGGGCGTCTGGCACCTGTTTCTCAACCGCGTACGCTGGATTCCCTACCGCAACTTCTGGATGCGCTGGCATCACATCTGCGGCCTGGTTGCCGCGATTTTTACATTGACCTGGATTTTTTCTGGACTGCTGTCGATGAACCCGTTTGGCGTTTTTTCTTCCCGCGGCGCGCTGGCCGCAGAACGCACGCAATGGGCCGGCCCCAAGGCGGCGGTCACGCTGAATCCGGCGCAGGTGCTCGCCGCCGTGCCCGGTCTGGAGGTCAAGGAAATCGATCTGCTGCGTGTGGCCGGGCAGTCCTGGTACCGTCTGCGCGGTGTTTCTGCACAGGCGCTGGTGCGGGTGGATGCAGCGGACGACAACATGTCAAGGCCTGCCCTGTCCACGCTGCCTGACGACACGATGCGGGCTGCCCTGCAAGCTCTGCGCCCCGACGCGGCGCAGGCCGGTGTCCCCACCATCGTTCAAGTGACGGCTTACGACGATTTGTATTACGCCCGGGAACTCAATGACAACACGCGGCATACGCGGCCGTTGCCGGTCTGGCGCGCGCAGTGGGCCGATGGCGTGACGATGTACGCCGACCCGGCCTCAAGCAGGCTGCTGCTCAGGGCCGACTCATCCAACCGCTGGCAGCGTGTGCTCTACAACGGCCTGCACAGTTTTGATTTTGCGCCGCTGCTGGCGCGGCCCTGGCTGCGGGACACGCTGGTCGTGCTGCTGTCGCTGCTGGGCACGGCGCTGTGTATCACGTCTTGCGTGATTGCCTGGCGTGTGCTGGTGCCGCGCAGGCGCAGACATGGTCATGGCGGCCATGCGCGCCATGCAGCGCACTAGCTGTCCCTGTTTTTTGTGATGACTTGAAGAAGGACTGTCCCCCTGTTTGCGTTTGAAACCATCTTGTTTGAACTGGCCCGGCTGTTTTTATGGCCGGTGACTTTGGGTGTGCGGCTGTCCTTTGCCTACGCGCTGCATTGCCTGGGCGCTTTTGGCGTCGAGTACCCGCAATGCATCAGCGTGCAAAAAGCCGAAGGCTACAGCGGCATTTTGCAGGTGCTGAAAACCACGCAGTTTTTGTGGGGCTGGCAAGTGACCGCGCCACAGGCCGTGCGGCAAGACCGCTGGCAGCCCGATGACGTGACC
>CAMDKE010000144.1 GCA_945901215.1 Comamonas sp. lk | reverse complement strand
GGTGCTGGGTTCAATGCCCATGGCGTACTGGCCCTCTTGGTAGTTCTGCCACTGGAACTGGTAGGGAAACTCGTCGCGGTTCACTTCCACCGTAAAGCCGATGCCGCGACCGCCGTCAAAGCCTGGGTTCAGCAAACCGACGGGGATCTTGCCTTGCGCGTCGGCGGCCATCGCATGCTCGAATACCTGTTCATGGAAGTTTCGCTTGGGCGCACTTTGGGTGCGGTAGCCGACTTGCTGTGCCTGCAATGTGGCGGCATGCGCTGCCCAGGGCGTGTGGCGAACTGGGGCGACATAGCGGCTGCCTTCGTCAAGCACCGGGTGACCGACATTGATGTGGTACAGAAACATGTGCGGCGTGCGGTAGAAGCCGTGGTTTACCACCCGGTCGTGCAGCGTAAACGCCGACTCACCCACGCGCGCTTCATAGCGCCGCACCAGGTGCAGGTCTTCCCCGAACACCGTTGCTTGTTGCACTATGCCTTCGCACCACAGCACGCACTCGTCGCCGTCCCAACGCTCGCCATAACCAGTAAGGCGCGCCGGGATGTTGGCGATGCGGCCATGCAGCGAACTATCCACCGCAGGCCGTGGCGTGTAGTGGTAGTGGTCCGCCGTGTCGCGGTCCATGAACAAGGTGTGGTCCAGGCCCCCGGTGACGATCAGGCCCGAGAATGAGCGCAGCCACGACAAGCCGCCTTCATCGGAATACTCGTGCAGCCCGGGATGGCGAAAGCCGGTGGGCGATTGCCAGCCGATCGCCGCGCCCTTGTATTCACAGGCGCCGACGTCCATGGCCCGGTCCACCAGCACCCGAAAGCTAAAGCCGGTGCCGGTGCGAAATTCGAGGCAGCGAATGCCGCGCTCGACACCGTCGCCCAGCGTGCTGAGCTGCACGCCGGCAAACTGTGCCAGCGATCCGGTTCGCGCCGCGAGCTCGCGGCGCGTGTGGCGGCGGCCAAATAGCTGGGTCAAGCACCGACCTCAGCTAGTTTTTTATCGAGAAACTTCTTCGCGCGCGGCACATCTGCCTCGTCGAGGTGTTCGATGATGATCGGAATGTTCGGGTGGTGCTTGGCCAGGCGCTTGAGGTACAGGCTGTAGTTCAATACGCCGAGGCCGGGTGCTGGCAGCTCGATCTCACCGACGCCGCGAAAGGCGTGTGCATCGGATGCATCGATGTCGGCGAATTTTTCCGACATGTCGCTGCCGCTGGTGCGCATGACGTCTTTTGCATGGGCGATACGGATTTTGTCGCTCAGCGCGTCGAACATCTGGTTGAGAACGCCGTCCATCGCGTCGATGTTGTGGGTCTCAAAGTAGTTGGTCGGGTCCATCAAAAGGCCCAGACCTGGGTGGTTCACATCCGCAAACAGGCGCAGTGTTTCCTCGACCGAGCCGATGATGTTGTTGACATAGGTCTCCAACAGGAACATCGCACCATGGTCGTAGGCTTCTTGGGCTAGTTCGCGCACCACCGAAACGCAGTCTTCGTAGGTGCGTTCCGACTTGTTGTCGGGGTGGCTGCTCCAATCGCTTTCCGGGTTGACGGTGCCGGTCTCGCTGATGACGTAGGGTGAGCCGCAGTCGCGGGCGTGGCGCAGGATGGCCTTCAGGTAGTTGTTGCGCTTGGTGCGCTCGGTGCGGTCGGGGTGGCAGATGTTGGTGTAGCCCGAGACGCAGCTGACCGGTAGGTTGTGCTCGCGAAAGGTGTCCCGTATGCGGTTGCATTTCGCCTTCGTGATCGATTCGGGGGTCGCGAGGTCCATGTCCTTGAACGCCAGATCGAGCTGCACGGTATTGAAGCCGTGCGACCTGATGCGCCGCGCCGACTCTTCCAGTGCGTAAGGAAAATATCCGCTGAAGATGCCCAATTGAATCATGCTTGTCTCCGGTTGTGTTTAAGGGGGTGAAAGGTTTAACTTGCCGTGTCGGCGTATTCCGACAATGCCACTGCGCGCCGCTCCTCGATCGAGCGGTAGCCCGCCTCGACCAAGGCCATAGTTTTCACGTTGTCAGACACCGACAGCAACGGTTCTGAGCCGGTCTTGACGGCCCATTGCAGCTGCTCCATCACGCCGGCGAAGGCCTGCGGGAACCAGCGTGTGTCCCATGTCGGCTGCACCCATTGACCGGCGGTGGCGTGCTTAGAACAGTAGCGCAGCGTGCTCGGGCTGCCGGTCGGGTAGTCAGGCCAGCCAAGCGTGCCCTGCGCTAAGCCTTCGGTGCCCTCGACGCGCCACTTGATAAAGATGTCGGACTCGAAGCCGGGGTCGGTCGGGCCGCTCCACACGTCTTCCATGCTGGTGGCGAGCAGGCCGTTTTTGAAGCGCAGCGTCGAGCAAACAATACCGTCGCTGTGCGCGAAGCCGGTGCGTGGATCAGTGCGCGCTGCGGTGTAGATGTCTTGCGGCTCACCGAAAAGAAAGCGCAGCGCATCAAGGTGGTGCACGCTCATGTTGGCCAAGGTCAGGCGGCCGTACTTTTGCAAAAACTCTTGCCAATGCGGCACGGCCCGCATCTCGATCGTCGCTAGCACCGGCTCGCCAAGGTCGCCGCGCACTAGCAGTTGCTTGAGCACGCGGATGGACTGGTCGAAACGCATGTTTTGGTTCACCGACAGGGGTTTGCCCGCCTGCTTGGCCTCGGCCGCCAGCGCGCGCGCCGTTGCGAGGTCCAGCGCCAGCGGCTTTTGCGCCAGGATGGCCTTGACGTGCGGCTGCTGCAGCGCCAGGCGGATCAGCGCCGGCTGCTGGTCGGGCGGGAACGCGATGTCCACGATCTCGACCTGGGGGTCGCGGATCAGTTCCTCGGGCGTGTTGTGCACGGTTCGAATACCCCAGCGCTCTGCAACCGCTGCGGCCTTTGCTGGCGTGCGCGAGGCAATCGCACAGACCGGGAAGCCGGCATCATGGTAGGCGGCGAGCTGCACATCGGCCATGATAAAGCCTGCGCCGATGGCGCCGATGCGGAATTCCCGGCAGCGCACCGCTGCGTCTGGCTCGAAGCCCAGGCTGTCGCTCATGGTCTTGTCTCCTCGGGGCGGGTTGATGGAAGTTGATCTGTCAACAGACGTTGAGCACAAGTCTATCGAGGGAGTCGCTTCCGCTCTACGAAATTACATGATGGTATTTGATGGATAGTTGGGGCTAACCCTTGGTGCCCGGCAGTCCCCGGACCCCTCAAAGGCTAATCGCCTGGCCTCCCGTACCGCCCCAGCTTAGTTCGCGAGCTGTGATTGCACGAATTTGTGGGAATATCACGTTTATGCAACTCAACATCACAAATTTGTCAATTTTTGTGCTGGTGATTTGTACGTCGGCGGGCGCCTGTGCCGGCGGGTTGCCCGACCCCTTGATCACCCCCGGGGTGGTGAACCCAGAGGTCAAACCCGACACCATGGCCACCACCATTTGTGTTCGGGGCTATACCAAGACCATCCGGCCACCTTCCAGCTACACCGACCGATTGAAAAAGCTGCAAATGGCGCGGTATGGCTACGCGGACCGCAATCCACGGCACTACGAGGAAGATCACTTGATCGCCTTGAGCATCGGAGGCGCTGCCAGCGACGCCAACAACCTGTGGCCACAGCCCCGCCAGGGTCGGTGGTCGGCTCGGGAAAAAGACCAGCTCGAGAGAGTTTTACACCGCATGGTGTGTGCTGGCCTGCTCCCACTGAGGCAAGCACAGCAGGCCATGGCCCAGGACTGGATTGAGAGCTATCAGCACTACGTGCGGCGCCGCTAGGGATGGCTTATTGGCATGCGCCAGGACTGCAGCGCGGTGCGCAAGGTTTTGGGTCCCGGCCAAGCGCCCTCATGGTGCCGATACGCAGACCGTGGAGGGTAAACCCGCGCCGCTGGAGCGCCATCGCAGTGCGGCGGATGGCTAAAATCGCCGATTGCCGGAATCGCCGCCCCGCAATCCATGGGGACTGGCCGGTTTATTGCTATCAAAGGCGTGACGCCACCCGTGTTCGCGGCCACATTGGTTCAAACACAAGAACTTCGCAAAAGGTTTGTAATGGATATTTTTATACAGCAGGTCATCAATGGCCTGGTACTGGGCAGCATGTATGCGCTTATCGCTTTGGGTTACACCATGGTGTACGGCATCATCAACCTGATCAATTTCGCCCATGGCGAGGTGATGATGGTGGGGGCGCTCACCAGCTGGTCCATCATTGGGCTGATGCAGGAGTCCATGCCCGGGACGCCCGGTTTTGTGATTTTGATCATCGCTTTGTTGATTGCCTGCGTAGTCGCCGCTTCGCTCAACTTTGTAATCGAAAAGGTGGCCTACCGCCCCTTGCGCAACAGCCCCAAGCTCGCGCCCCTGATTACCGCCATCGGCATGTCCATCTTGCTGCAAACGCTGGCCATGATCATCTGGAAACCCAATTACAAGTCCTACCCCACTTTGCTGCCCAACACGCCGATTGACATTGCAGGCGCGGTCATCACCCCTACCCAGGTGATGATTTTGGGCTTTACCGCCGTCTCATTGGCGGTGCTGATGTGGCTGGTGAACTACACCAAGCTAGGCCGCGCCATGCGCGCCACGGCCGAGAACCCGCGTGTGGCGGGCCTCATGGGCGTAAAGCCGGATGTCGTGATTTCTGCCACCTTTGTGATTGGCGCGGTACTGGCCGCTATTGCTGGCGTGATGTATGCGTCCAACTACGGCACTGCGCAACACGCCATGGGATTTTTGCCGGGCCTCAAGGCCTTTACGGCAGCGGTTTTTGGCGGCATTGGCAACCTCGCCGGCGCGGTGGTAGGGGCGCTTTTGCTGGGTTTGATCGAATCGATCGGCGCGGGCTATATCGGCGCGCTCACTGGCGGTGTGCTGGGCAGCCATTACTCCGATATCTTTGCCTTCATCGTGCTCATTGTGGTGCTGACCTTGCGCCCGTCGGGCCTGCTGGGCGAACGTGTGGCCGACCGGGCCTAAGGAGCGTGGCATGAAACAACAACAAAGATTCTTCCTTTTTTCACTGGCTGCGCTGGCGCTGCTGGTATTGCCCATGGGCTTGCAGCAGTTTGGCAACGCCTGGGTGCGTATTGCCGATATGGCACTGCTCTACGTGCTGCTGGCCGTGGGCTTGAACATTGTGGTGGGTTACGCTGGCTTGCTCGACCTCGGGTACGTGGCCTTTTTTGCCATTGGCGCGTATTCCTACGGGCTGTTGAACTCACCGCAGCTGGTAGAGACCTTTCCTGCCTTGTTGGCCATGTTCCCGCAGGGACTGCATTCGCCTATCTGGCTTGCACTGCCTTTGGCGGCTGGCTTGGCCGGCATATTGGGCGTGTTGCTGGGCGCGCCCACTTTGCGCCTGCGCGGTGACTATTTGGCCATTGTGACGCTGGGTTTTGGCGAAATCATCCGTGTGTTTTTGAATAACCTGGACAACCCGATCAACATCACCAACGGCCCCAAGGGGGTCAGCCAAATCGACTCGTTGCACTTCTTTGGCTTTGATTTGGGCAAAAAGCTGGTGGTCGGCGGGTTTGAGTTTGCATCTGTTTCGCTTTATTACTACCTTTTCTTGGCCTTAGTGCTGCTTAGCGTGTTGATATCGCACCGGCTGGAGGTCTCGCGCATTGGCAGGGCCTGGATGGCTATCCGCGAGGACGAGATCGCCGCCAAGGCCATGGGTATCAACACCCGCAACCTCAAGCTCACTGCATTTGGAATGGGTGCTACCTTTGGCGGCGTCTCCGGCGCGCTGTTCGCTTCTTTTCAGGGGTTCATCTCGCCCGAATCCTTCAGCTTGATGGAATCCGTGATGATTGTGGCTATGGTGGTCCTTGGCGGCGTGGGCCACTTGCCTGGCGTAATTTTGGGCGCGGTGCTTTTATCTGCTTTGCCCGAGGTGCTGCGCTATGTGGCCGGGCCGCTGCAGAGCATGACCGGTGGGCGGCTCGACGCCTCTATCTTGCGCCAACTGCTGATCGCCTTGGCGATGGTGACGGTGATGCTTATGCGTCCGCGCGGCCTGTGGCCCACGCCCGAGCACGGCAAAAACTTGCCCCCGGCGGCCAAAGCCTGATTGGATCGACCATGACAGACAAAAAAAATCCAAAAAGCAAAGACACCGTTCTGAATGTCTCCGGCGTATCCAAGCGGTTTGGCGGCCTGCAGGCGCTCAGCGACGTGGGCATCAAGATCGAGCGCGGCCAGGTCTACGGCCTGATCGGCCCCAACGGCGCTGGCAAAACGACCTTCTTTAATGTCTTAACGGGTTTGTACACGCCCGACAGCGGTTCGTTTGAGTTGGCGGGCAAGTCCTACCAACCCACCGCGGTGCACACCGTGGCCAAGGCGGGCATTGCGCGCACCTTCCAAAACATTCGCCTGTTTGCCGAAATGACGGCGCTGGAAAACGTGATGGTCGGGCGCCACATCCGCACCCATTCGGGCCTGATCGGCGCCATGTTCCGCACGTCTGCTTTCAAGGCCGAAGAGGCCGCCATCGCCCAGCGCTCGCACGAGCTACTGGAGTACGTCGGCATCGCCAAATTTGCCGACTACAAGGCCCGTACCCTGAGCTACGGGGACCAGCGGCGCCTGGAGATTGCGCGCGCCCTGGCCACCGATCCACAGCTCATTGCGCTCGACGAGCCCGCGGCGGGCATGAACGCCACTGAAAAAGTGATGCTGCGCGAGCTGATTGACCGCATCCGCAACGACAACCGCACGATTTTGCTCATTGAGCACGATGTGAAACTGGTCATGGGCCTGTGCGATCGCGTCACGGTGCTGGACTACGGCAAACAAATTGCCGAGGGCACGCCCGCCGAGGTACAAAAGAACGAGAAGGTGATCGAGGCCTATTTGGGCACCAGCGGCCACTGACTTTCATGAAGGCGCGCAGCGCCCTCCATAGGAAAAGCTATTTCGCGTTAATTTCCAGGACAGCACATGACCCGCAAAATTTTGCTCAAAGTATCCAATCTCAAGGTGTCTTACGGCGGTATCCAGGCCGTCAAGGGTGTCGATTTTGAGGTTGCCGAAGGCGAGCTGGTCTCGCTCATTGGCTCCAATGGCGCTGGCAAGACCACCACCATGAAGGCCATTACCGGCACGCTGCCGATCAA
>CAMDKE010000143.1 GCA_945901215.1 Comamonas sp. lk | reverse complement strand
GGTAACCGTTATCTGGACACCAAGTCGGTGGTGTTAATCGACGAACCTGAGTCAGCGTTGCACCCCTCAGCGATCTCCCAACTGCTAGACATTGTGGCGATGCTGGCGGAGCGCGGAATCCAGTTTTTCATGGCCAGCCATTCTTATTTCGTGGTGAAGAAGTTATTCCTAATCGCTCAAGAACGCGGTTGGTCAATCCCTGTGATTTCTGCCACCGGCAGCGATTGGGTATGCGATGACCTAAAGAAGGGCATGCCGGATAACCCCATCATTGCCGAGTCGATTCGTCTCTACCAGCAGGAAGTCGAACTGGCCCTGAAATGACCACAACAGCCATCATTGAATCTGGAATGACGTTTGGCCCCTACCCGGGCGGGCAGTGCTTTCACATCGAGAAGAGCGCGTGCTACGCGAACGTACAACACGGCGTTCAGATGGCAGAATTCTTGTTACTAAAGCAACAAGAAAAAGGACCCACAGTATGGGTAGTCGAGGCAAAGTCCAGTTGTCCGCGCGATTTCGCGGCGTATATTGACGAAATCCGCGTCAAACTGGTTAATGCATTCATGCTCAGTGTTGCAGCTTGCATTGGCCGACACCCGCCCATGAATGATGAATTACCTCAGACCTTCAAAGACCTGAATCTAGCATCTACCGGTTTTAGGTTTGTATTGGTGATCCAGGGCGTACCTGAGTATCACTTAGAGGTGCTGCAAAGCGCCTTAGGAGCTTTGCTGAGGCCTGTGGTAAAGACTTGGGCAATGTCGCCCACATCAGTAATGGTTCTAAATGAAATAAGTGCTCAACGGGAGGGCCTGATTCTCCCGACTTTGGGTGCCGGTCATTTATAGCGAGCATTGACTTAACGCCCATTGCGTAGGCGACCTTAGAAAATCAAATTAGATTCACGCATCGTCCAAGCAGTGAGAGTGGCTCTCATGCAAACCGAGTCCATTTTGAATAGACGAATGGAATGGTTGAAGCCAGCGATCACCATTTTTCAAAACCCAAGGCGCATCAAATGAACCAACTCCAACTCTTCCTCCCCTGCGCCGCCGGGGTAGAAGACTACCTGGCCCCCGAGATATTGCAGATCGCCGGCCTGCCGCCGGGCTGCATCACCAAGCAGCGCGGCGGCGTGGCGGTGCGCACGTCCCTGAGCGACGCAATGCGCCTGAACCTGTATTGCCGATTGGCCCAGCGCGTGCTGGTGCTGGTGTCCTATACCGAATACCGCTCTGAGGCCGACCTGTACCGCGCGGCCATGGAGGTGGAGTGGGAGCGTTGGTTCACGCCGCGCCAGAGTATCAAGATCGAGGTCACCGCGCAGCACAGTCCGCTCACATCGCTTAACTTTGCGGCGCTCAAGGTCAAAGACGCGGTGTGCGATCGCTTTCGTGAGACCTCGGGCGGCGTGCGGCCCGATGTGAATACCCAGTGGCCCGACGTGCGTATTTACGCCCACCTGACCACCGACGCCTGCTCGCTCTACATCGACACCTCGGGCGAGCCGCTGTTCAAGCGCGGCTGGCGCGAGGACAAGGGCGACGCGCCCCTGAAAGAAACCCTGGCCGCGGCCATGATTGCCGCCAGCGGCTGGGCATCAGGCGACGACGATTTGTTGCCGCTGTACGACCCCTGCTGCGGCAGTGGTACCGTGGTGATTGAAGCGGCTCAGATCGCATGCAACATCGCTGCCGGCTCCTTGCGCCGTTTTGCTTTTGAGAAGTTTGTGCCCTTTCGCGCCCAGGAATGGGCCGAGATGAAGAAGGAAGCTGCCGAGGCGGTGGTCAAACCCGAGCCCGGGCAGCCCGCGCTGATTTACGCCAGCGATGTGTCCTTTCGCATGGTCGATTTTGCGCAGCGCAACGCCGAACGCGCCGGGGTGGCCGATGTGATCGACTTTCGGGGTGGCGACGCCTTGCAGCGCATGCCGCCGATTGACGCGGCAACCACCGGCGGCGGCGTGATGATATTGAACCCACCGTATGGCGAGCGCATTGAAGTGGGCGGCGTGGCCGGCGCCGGACGGCGCCAGGACGCACCTTCGCGTGCCCGGCAGGATGACGAAGCGCAACAAGGCCGCTTTGGCGCGCGCGAACTGGCGCACACCGAGGACGGCGGCGAATTCTTCAACCAGCTGGCCAGCCACTGGAAGAAAAACTTCAGCGGCTGGAGCGCCTGGGTGCTCACGCCCGACCTGAAGCTGCCCGGCAAGATGCGCCTGAAAGAGTCGCGCCGCGTGCCCATGTGGAACGGCCCGATTGAGTGCCGCCTGTTCAAGTTCGACATGGTGGCCGGGCGCATGGCCAAGGATGCGGCAGCAGCCAAAGGGCCCAACGCTGGCGCCAGGCTCCCTGCTGCCCGTTAGGGGCGGCGCTTGCAAGTGCCTGTGGTCTCGCCCTCGCCCGTCCAGGCGCTCGCCTGCGTGGTGATCGACACCAACATCGTGCTTGATTTGTTGGTGTTCCAAGACCCGGCCACGCTGGTGCTGAACCAGGCGTTGACCGCCGCCCTCGCCCTGGGCCACCCGCGCTGGCTGGCCACGGCGGCCATGCGCGAAGAGCTGGTGCGGGTGCTGGACTACCCGCAGGTGGGCAAGCGCATGGTGTTTTACGGGCGAAGCCCGGTGCAAGTACTGGCGCAGTTTGACCGGCTATCCCACCTTGCGGACCTCGCGCCCAAAGCCACAGTGACCTGCAAAGACCCGGACGACCAGAAGTTCATCGACCTGGCGGTGGCGCACGGCGCGGCGCTACTGAGCAAAGACCAGGCAGTCCTGTGCATGGACAAGCGCATGCGGGCGCTGGGCGTGCCGTATGTGGGCACTGCATGGGGTGGGTGAGTGTGATTGCCAGCAGCCCGGCAGGTGGCACTGGCATTGCCGCATACAAATTTGCGGGCCATGTGCGGCGCCTAGGCGCTGGCTTGTAAATTTTGCGATTGCCAAGTACCCATTGTGGCTAGGGCGCTTGGGTTGATGGCATACATATTGCAGTTGCTCATCATGACAATTTCTATGCGCGCTCTTTTTGATGGGTGGAGACCGTTTCATTTACTGTCTTTTCGCTTGCTGCTGCTGCCATTGCTGCTGATGGGAGCGGCCTTGCCCGTCGCTGCTCAAGAAGCCCTGCCAACGGTGCGGGTGGGCGTCCTCAAGTTTGGAACCGTGAACTGGGAGCTCGACGTCATTGAAGCCCGCAAGCTGACGAAGAAATACGGGTTCACCCTGAAGGTGGTTGCGCTGGCCTCGGGAGACGCGTCGACCGTTGCTTTGCAAGGTGGCGCTGTTGACGTAATCGTTTCCGATTGGATCTGGGTGAGTCGCCAACGTGCCGAGGGTAATCCCTATACCTTGGTCCCGTACTCCAACGCAGTGGGCTCCCTGATGGTCAAACCCGAGAGCGGTATTCGCACGGTTGCAGACCTTAAGGGCCGCAGCGTCGGCATTTCGGGTGGTCCCCATGACAAGATTTGGCTCTTGTTGCGCGCCTACGCGGGCAAAAAATTCAATATGGACTTAGCCACTGCCGCGCGCCCGGTGTTTGCCGCGCCACCGCTGCTCAACGAATTAGCCGCCAGCGCGCAGGTGGATGCGGCGCTCAATATCTGGCATTACGACGCCCGGCTGGAGGCGCGGGGCATGCAGCCTCTGATCCGCTTGCCCGAAATTCTGGCGGGCCTGGGGATTGACAAGCCCATTCCTATGATCGGCTGGGTGTTCCGCGAAGACTGGGCTGCCCGTAACCCGGCGGTGCTTGAACGCTTTTTTGCGGCATCCATGGAGGCCAAATCCCTGATGGCCCGCTCGGACGATGAGTGGGAACGGCTGCGGCCCTTGATGCGCGCAGAGGACGCCGCCACCTTTGTTGCACTGCGCAATGGCTACCGCAGTGGCATACCCACATGCATGGACTTTGACGCGACAGCCAACGTCGCTGCCACCTACCGCGTGCTGGCAGAGGTCGGTGGGGACAAGCTAGTAGGTAAATCCAACACGCTGGCCGATGGTACTTTTTGGTCCGGTTTCAAATGGCCCACATGCCCGAAGAAGTAAAACCCGCACAGGCTGCAAACGCAGTGCCTTGGCTACGCGCGCTCCCGCTGATCGGTTTAGCCCTGGTCTGGCAGCTCGCAGCCATGGGGCTGCAAAGCAAGGCCTTGCCTGCACCCAGCAGTGTGTTGCTCGCCCTGTGGCAGGAAACCCTCAGTGGCGACTTGCTTTTCCATCTGGGTAGTACCCTGTCGCGGGTGGCGCTGAGCTTTGTCTTGTCCATGCTGGCAGGGGTGGCACTGGGTATATGGATGGGGCGATCGCGCCGCGTGGACCAGACCTTGGACGGTTTGCTGATTCTTGGACTCAATATTCCAGCACTGGTGACCACGATCCTGTGCTACATCTGGTTTGGCCTGAATGAGACTGCGGCCATTTTGGCGGTGGTGGTTAACAAAGTTCCGATGGTCGCAGTCACACTGCGCGAAGGCGCGCGGGCCATCGACCAGGGCTTAATGGAGGTAGCGCGGGTATACCGCCTGTCGCGCCGGGATACCTTTTTGCGGGTCTACCTGCCGCAGCTTTTGCCCTACCTGTTTAGCGCGTCGCGCAATGGCCTGGCGCTCATCTGGAAGATTGTGCTGGTGGTCGAGCTGCTGGGCCGCAGCGACGGGGTCGGGTTCCAGATTGGAAGCTTCTTCCATTTTTTTGATATCAGCAGCATCTTGGCCTATGCGCTGGCCTTTTCGGCCCTGATTTTCTTGCTCGAAGCAGTCTTTCTGAGGCCTTTGGAGTCGTATCTCAACCGGTGGCGCGGATGACGGCACTGTCGGTTCGCATCCATAGCAAGCGTTTCGGCGCCGGTACGCCGGTGCTTCAAGACCTTCACTTCAAGGCCCAAGCGGGCGAGTTTGTGGCCATTGTTGGCCCCTCAGGCGCGGGCAAAACCACGCTGCTCAAAGTTATCAGTGGTTTGGAGCGCGACTTCAGCGGGGCCGTGGAGACCTCTACCGATGTGCGCACCGCTCTGGTATTCCAGGAACCACGGCTCATGCCCTGGCTGACCGTGGCCCAAAACCTGTGTCTGGTGGCGCCTGCCCTCAGTGCGCAGCGCGTGCAAGCGCTATTGGCCAGCGTCAAGCTGCACGACTGCGCGGCTCGCTTTCCTGGGCAGCTCAGTGGCGGTATGCAGCGGCGGGTGGCGCTGCTGCGCGCCTTTATTGTGCAGCCCAATCTGCTGCTAATGGATGAGCCTTTTCAGTCGCTGGACGCGCCGACGGCCCAGCAGTTGCGCACAGTGCTCATGGACTTGTGGCAACAAGCCCGTCCCACCGTGGTGTTTGTTACCCACAGCCTGCCCGAGGCGCTGGCGTTGTCTGACCGGGTGCTATTTCTGTCCACCGGCCCAAGCCGCGTGATGCTGGACTACGCCATCCCAACACCGCGGTCTGGCGACCTCACGTCAGCGGCGGTTATGGTGCTGCAGCAGGACTTGCTAGGCCAGCACCCTTTGTTACTCCAAGGTGCAATGGGGCTTGGCGTGACTCCATCCAACTGAGCGTTCAGGCCTTCACGGACGCTGATTTGCGGCACTGCGCCAAAAAGGCCTGCTCCAGACTCATGCTTTCGTTTTGCTGGCGCAGGTCGGCGGGGCTTCCGTCATAGGCAATCGCGCCATGGTTCAAAATCACCAGCCGGTGTGCGTTGACCACCTCTTCAACCAGGTGGGTGGTCCATAGCACCGCGACTTCGCCACTGCCCGCCAGCGCTTCGACCGAACGCATCAGGTCCTGGCGCGAGGCCGGGTCCAAGCCCACAGTGGCCTCGTCCATTAGCAAAAAGCGGGGCCGGTGCAGCAGGGCGCGGATCAGTTCGACCTTGCGCCGGTTGCCGCCCGACAGCGAACGCACCGCCTCTTTGGCCTGGGCTTGCAGCCCGTGTTGCGCCAGACCTTCTTCGATGCGTTGCCGGGCCAACGCACGCGGCAAGCCATGCAAATCGGTGTGAAACAGCAAATTAGCCTGGACGGATAAATCCATGTCCAGTGAAAGCTGCTGGAACACCACGCCCAATTGCGACAGCGCCCGTGGGGCGTGGCGCCGGATGTCGTGTCCCAAGACCCACAGGTCTCCCCGGTCGGGCACAAACAGACCGCTCAAAATCTGGATCAGCGTGGACTTGCCCGCGCCATTGGGGCCGAGCAAGGCGACAAATTCGCCTCTTTGCAGCGTAAGACTGACCGATTGCAGTGCGACTTTGCTGCCGTAGGCTTTGTGCAGGCCTTGGGCCAGCAGAACGGGCGGGGGAAGTTCAGTGGGCATGGGCTTTGGTTCTGATTTGGGACTTTGCTTTGAATACGCAATAAATGCGCCGCACAGCCAAGTAATGCTTGGTTTCCCTAGGATAAACCCTTCTTCAGTTCCCCGTGGCATCCGATTTGCGTGCTTAGGTTTCAGGCTCATCGGGGCCTTTTTAAGCCCGTTCCACCCATCAAACCGAACTTACTATGACACTATCTTGCAACCCTTTGCGCGCGCTGGCGCTGGCGTGCCTGGCTGCGCTCTGCGCAACTGCGGCCCAGGCCGATATTTTTGTCAGCAGCGAAAAAGACAATGCGATCCAGCAGCTCGATGGCGAAGGCAAGTTCATCCGCTCCATCCCAGTTTGCAAACGCCCACGCCATATGGAATGGGTCGCCCGTGGTCAGCGCATCATGGTGGCCTGCGGTGACAGCGACCAAATCGGCGTGGTCGATATCAAGGCCGGGGCGCTGATAGACAACGTACCCACGGGAGAAAGCCCAGAGATTTTCGCCCTGTCGCCCGATGGCAAAACCGCCTACGTATCAATTGAGGACGCCAACGAGCTCGCTGCTTATGACTTGGCTAGCAAAAAGCCGCTGTTTGCCGTCAAGACCGGGGCAGAGCCCGAGGGCGTGCTGGCCACGGCAGACGGGAAGTACGTCTACGTCACATCCGAAGTCGCCAACGCGGTCTATGGAATCGACGTGGCCAAGCGCAAGGCCATTGGGCAGGTCAAAACCGGCATGCGTCCGCGCCGTTTTGCAATCTCGCCCGATATGGGCGAGCTATGGGTAAGCAATGAGCTGGGTTCGAGCATCAGCATCCTGGAAGTGCCTGCCATGAAGCCC
>CAMDKE010000142.1 GCA_945901215.1 Comamonas sp. lk | reverse complement strand
GCTGGTGTCTGAGTTTGGCCTGCGCTTTTGCTTTAACTTCTTGTTTATCGCTGGCCTGTCGTTCCTGGGCTTGGGCATTCAGCCGCCCTATGCCGACTTAGGCGGGATGGTGCGCGAAAACGCCGCTGCCATCAACTTCGGCATGATGGCCCCCATCTACCCAGCCACGGCGATTGCGCTGCTCACGGTGTCGGTGAACCTGGTGGTGGACTGGATGCTGTCCATCGACGCCCGCCCTTCGGGCGCGCAAGCCGAACTCTAAGAAAGAACGCAGGGTATGGACGAAAACATCATCTTGGGCATCAAAGGCCTGCGCCTGGAGAGTGTGGCGGGCAATGTGATTGTGGACAACGTGGACCTGCAATTGCGCAAGGGCGAGGTGCTGGGATTGATCGGCGAGAGCGGTGCGGGCAAGTCCACCATTGGTCTGTCGAGCATGTGTTACGCCCGCGCGGGTTTGCATATTGCCGGTGGCACGATTACGCTGGGCGGCACCAACATTGCCGCCCTGGACGCCGAGGGTCGGCGCGCGGTGCGCGGCAAGCGCATCGCGTATATCGCCCAGTCTGCGGCGGCGGCCTTTAACCCCGCGCACAGTCTGATGGACCAGGTGTGTGAGGCGCCGGTTTTGCACAAACTCATGACGCGCGCCGAGGCCGAAACATGGGCCTGCGAGCTGTTTGTGGCCTTGGACCTGCCGGATCCGCACAACTTTGGCGCACGCTACCCGCACCAGGTATCCGGCGGCCAGTTGCAGCGCGCCATGGCGGCCATGGCCATGTCCTGCCGCCCCGACGTGTTGGTGCTCGACGAACCGACCACTGCGCTGGATGTGACCACGCAGATCGAGGTGCTGATTCTGCTCAAGTCCCTGATTCACCGCTACCACACGGCGGCGCTCTACATCACGCACGACCTGGCCGTGGTGGCGCAGGTGGCAGACCGCATCAAGGTGCTGCGCCACGGCAAAGAGGTAGAAGAAGGCCTGACCGAACAAATCTTGCACCGCGCCACCCAAGACTACACGGCGCGCCTGGTCGCGGTGCGCGGCGCCGCTGCCAGCGAGCGCGCAGTGGCAGCTACCGTAAAGCCCCAGACGGTGTTGTCCATTAAGGACTGCCACGCCTACTATGGCGACTTTCATGTCGTGCGCGGCGTCTCACTAGACGTCAAACGGGGCGAAACCGTGGCCGTGGTGGGCGAGTCGGGTTCGGGCAAATCGACACTGGCGCGCATCGTCACCGGCCTCTTGACGCCACGCAGCGGCGAGATTCTTTTTCAGGGCAAGGCTCTACCCCCCGCACTGAGTGGTCGCAGCAAAGAGCTCAAACGCACGATCCAACTGGTCTACCAGATCCCGGACGTGGCCATCAACCCGCGCCAAAGCGTACTTGATATTGTGGGCCGCCCGGTGGAGTTTTACTTTGGCGTTGGCCGCGCCGAGGTGCTGGCGCGCGCCAAGGAGCTGATGGCGCTGGTGGAGCTGCCGCTGGAATTTCTCGATCGCAGGCCGGGACAACTCTCGGGTGGTCAAAAGCAACGCGTCTGCATTGCGCGTGCGCTGGCGGCCAAGCCCGACCTCATCATTTTGGACGAGCCCACTTCGGCGCTCGACCCGCTGGTGGCAGAAGAGATTTTGACGCTCTTGCGCAAGCTGCAGCGCGAGTTAGGCTTGTCGTATGTGCTTATCACCCACGACCTGGATGTGGTTCACCGCATTGCACACCGCACCGCCGTGATGCTCCAAGGCCAATTTGTCGCCTTTGACGAGACCGACAAGATCTTCGACCACCCCGAGCATCCCTACACGCAAAAGCTGATTACGGCCGTGCCGGAAATGCGTGTGGACTGGTTGGACGAGGTGATGGCCAGGCGGCAGACGGCTGTCGCCTGAACTTGCGTCTTTATACGTTGGAGTCAGGGAACGAGGCTTTGCGCCGGTTCACATAGTCCAGCACCGCTTCATCGGCGGCTGCGTCGATTGCCGGGGGCACGTATTCGGCCAGTTGCTTCTTCCAAAGCGCGTTCGCCCGCACCGACATGTCCACCGCGCCTTCAGCCTCCCACTGCTCAAAACTGTTGTTGTCGGTAATGGGTGATCGGTAAAACGCGCTCTCAAAATTGGCCTGCGTGTGGGCGCAGCCCAAAAAGTGCTTGCCCGGGCCGACTTCGCGGATGGCGTCCATGGCCTGGCCGTTCTCGGACACGTCGACGCCGCCCAAGAGGGTGTGCATCATGCCGGCCTGGTCGCAGTCCATGATGAATTTTTCGTATCCCATGGACAGGCCACCCTCTAGCCAACCCGCCGTGTGCAACACAAAGTTGACGCCGCCCAGGCAGGTCGGGAGCATGGTGCTGGCCGCCTCCGACGCCGCTTGCGCATCGGCAATTTTGGAGCCGCACAGTCCGCCGCCCGAGCGAAACGGCACGCCCACACGGCGCGCCAGCGCAGCCATCACGTACAGCACCAGCGCGGGCTCGGGTGTGCCAAAAGTGGGCGCGCCCGACTGCATGGAAATGCTCGACGCAAAACTGCTCAGCACCACCGGCGCGCCGGGGTTGACCAGCTGCACAAAGGCCATACCAGCCAGCGCCTCGGCCAGCGTTTGCGCGCAGGTGCCCGCCACGGTGACCGGCGACATGGCACCGGCCAAGATAAAAGGCGTGATGATGGTGGCCTGGTTGGCCCGCGCATACACCTTGGCCGCACCGAGCATGGTGTCGTCAAAGGTCATGGGCGAGTTGGCGTTGATCAGGCTGATGCACACCGTCTTGGGCTTGCCCGTCAGCGGGTCAAGGTAGTTGTCGCCAAACAAGGCCTTGGACATCTCTACCGTGTCGTGCGCGCGGCTGGGGTGGGTGACCGAGCCCATATAGGGCTTGTCGCTGTACTTCATGTGCGCGTAGACCATGTCGAAATGGCGCTTGTTGACCGGCAAATCCACCGGCTCGCAAATGGTGCCGCCCGAGTGGTGAAGCGACTGGGCGGTGTAGGCCAGTTTCACGAAGTTTTGAAAGTCTTCGATCGTGGCGTAGCGTCGGCCCTTGTCCAGGTCGCGCACAAAGGGCGAGCCATAGGCAGGGGCAAACACAGAGTTCTTACCGCCAATGACAACGTTGTTTGCAGGGTTGCGCGCGTGCTGGGTGAACTCGCGGGGCGCGCTGGCCTGCACCAAGGCGCGGCACATGCCGCGCGGCATGCGCACGCGCTCGCCTTTGACGTCGGCACCGGCTTTGCGCCAGATGTCCAGGGCCTCGGCGTCGTCGCGAAAATCAATGCCCACTTCTTCCAAAATCGTGTCGGCATTGCGCTCGATGATTTCCAGGCCCTCCTCGTCGAGCACCTCGTAGTAGGGAATCTTGCGGGTGATGTAGGGCACGGAGACGCCGCTGCGGGCGGCACGCGCGGCGCGCTTGGCTTCGCGCCCGCCAGCGGTGCGGCGGTTGCGGGGAGCGGCGGCGTCTGGCTGCTCGGTGAGGGTGTTTACTTCGTCCATGGCTTATCTCCAAGCATGCTGGCAGGCACGCACGACAGGCGCGCACCGTGTTGGTCACGAGTATCGGCAAGCGGGTGTAGCCACTATAGCCACTATGCGACGCGCACTTGCGCGTGCACGTCAGGGGCATGCTGTCGCACAAGCACCGTCACGCGTCGTAAAGTGGACACCCGTGGCCGGTCGTCGCTCGACACAATCGGGGCTGCGCTCCAGGATGCGACCCGCCGTTTCTGGCCCTTGCGCCGGCGCACACTGACATTGGAAGGAGGCCACAATGGCCTTGAGCGTTTTTGACCTTTTCAAGATTGGCATCGGCCCATCGTCTTCCCACACCGTGGGTCCGATGAAGGCGGCGGCCCTGTTCGCCGGCGCCTTGCGGGCTGATGGCCAACTCGCCAAGGCCGAGCGGGTGGAAGTGCGCCTCTATGGCTCGCTGGGAGCCACCGGCAAAGGCCACGGCACCGACACGGCCGTGATGCTGGGCCTAGAAGGCGCGCAGCCCGACACGATTGACCCCGACACCATGGCCAGCCGGATCAAGTCCATGCGTACGGCCAAAACCTTGCACCTGGGTGGCGAAAAAGCCATCGCCTTTGCCGAGAAGACCGACGTGCTATTTTTGCGCCGTGAAACGCTGTCTTACCATCCCAACGGCGTCAAGTTCATGGCTTTTGACGGTGGCGGCGTGCTGCTGCAGGAGCGGCGCTATTTTTCGGTCGGTGGCGGTTTTGTGGTGTCGCAGGAAGACGCCGACGCCAACAATGCCAGCACCGGCAGCGTGCCGCGCATCGTGCCGGACCCGACCAAGGTGCGCTTTCCCTTTGCCAGCGGCGATGCTTTGCTCGCCATTTGCGCGGGCAGCGGCCTGACCATCGCGCAGGTGATGCGCGCTAACGAGCTGGCCTGGCGCAGCGACGCCGAGGTCAACGCGGGCCTGGACACCATTTGGGACGCCATGAAAGCTTGCGTGGCGCGCGGCATCCGCACCGAAGGCCACCTGCCTGGCAACCTGCTGGTCAAGCGCCGCGCCGCCGAGTTGCACCGCAGTTTGAGCAGCCAGCCCGAGCAGGCGCTCAAAGACCAGCTCACGATTCTGGACTTTGTGAACGTCTACGCCATGGCCGTGAATGAAGAGAACGCCGCCGGTGGCCGTGTTGTCACTGCCCCCACCAATGGCGCGGCCGGCATCGTGCCGTCCGTCATGCACTATTACGACCGCTTTTGCGCAGGCGCCAGCCAAAGCGGCATCCGCGACTTTTTGCTCACCGCAGGCGCCATTGGCCTGCTGTACAAAGAAAACGCGTCCATCAGCGGCGCTGAGGTGGGTTGCCAGGGCGAGGTCGGCGTGGCTTGCTCCATGGCCGCCGCCGGTTTGGCCGCCGTCATGGGCGGCACGCCCATGCAGGTGGAAAACGCCGCTGAGATCGGCATGGAACACAACCTGGGTCTGACCTGCGATCCGGTAGGTGGGCGGGTGCAAATACCGTGCATTGAGCGCAATGCCATGGGCTCGGTCAAGGCGCTTAATGCGGCGCGCATGGCGCTGCGGGGGGACGGCACGCACTTTGTGTCGTTGGATCAGGTGATCAAGACGATGCGGGATACCGGGCGGGACATGATGACGAAGTACAAGGAGACTTCGCGGGGTGGGTTGGCGGTCAATGTGATTGAGTGCTGATTCTTTCTCTTTTATGCGTTTTTTAGCAGCGTCTTGCCCCCCCTTCCCCCCCGCCCCTTCGCCCCCGGCGGGGACGAAGGGGAGCTTTAACAGCCGATTTGGTTTTGTCGCGCCGAATGGGGTGTTACTGGCGGGGGGTCGTGGCTTTGCGTGCCGCATTGCTGATCGTGTTCCCTGCGGGGTGGCTTTTGTTTGCCCCCCCTTCCCCCCCGCCCCTTCGCCCCCGGCGGGGACGAAGGGGAGCCTGAACAGCCCATTTGGTTTTGTCGTGCCGAATGGGGTGCTACTGGCGAGGGGGTGCGGTGCGCTTTTGGTGGCCTACATGGGCGGGCGTGGCGGTCGTAGTGAATGGCTGCGGGGTGGGGCCGCCGACAGGCGCCGCGCTGGACTTGCTGTGCACGATGTTCGCGCCAGCGAACGAGCACGCGGCCTTCTTTTGCCATTCGGCCGTGCTGAGCAACGCAGCGGCGCTCGGATCAGGGCGGGCGCATGTTTGAGCGAAGCGAGTTTGCGACCGACCCCGAGCGGTGCGAGTAGCGCAGGGCAGCCCGCAGGGCCACGGTCGACGGCTCGCCTTTCTTTTGCTTACTTTTCTTTGGCGAAGCAAAGAAAAGTGAGTCGGCCTCCGGGCCGAAACCCGGCATCTCCGAATTCCCAAGCAAAATCGCTGCTTGTGCGCACCGTAATGCAATGACGAAAGAAACCCTGTGAGTCACTTTTCCATCTTCGCGCTCGCGCGCAATGCCCTGTCCTACCACGAGAACTGGCAAAAGCAGTGGCGCAGCCCGGCGCCCAAGGCCAGTTATGACGCGATCATCGTCGGCGGCGGCGGCCACGGGCTGGCCACGGCCTATTACCTGGCAAAAGAGCACGGCATGCGCAATATTGCGGTGGTGGAGCGCGGCTGGTTGGGTGGCGGCAACACCGCGCGCAACACGACTATCGTGCGTTCCAACTACCTGTGGGACGACGCCACGCATCTGTATGAGAAAGCGTTGCAGCTCTGGGAAGGCCTGTCGCAAGAGCTGAACTACAACACCATGTTCAGCCAGCGCGGCGTGATGAACGTGGGCCACTCGCTGCAAGACATGCGCGACATCCGCCGCCGCGTCAACGCCAACCGCCTGAACGGCGTGGACGGCGTGGTGCTCAGCCCCGAAGAGATCAAGGCCATGGTGCCCATCATGAACACCAGCAGCAGCCTGCGCTATCCGGTCATGGGTGCGTCCTTCCAGCCGCGCGCCGGTGTGGCGCGCCATGACGCGATTGCCTGGGGCTTTGCCCGTGCTGCCGACCGGCTGGGGGTGGACATCATCCAAAACTGCGAAGTCATCGGCGTGCAGCGCGAGGGTGACCAGGTGGTGGGCATAGAGACCACGCGCGGCGTGATCAAGAGCAAAAAAATTGGCGTAGTCGCCGCCGGACACAGCACCGTGATTGCCGACATGGCGGGCATCCGCCTGCCGCTGGAGAGCCACCCCTTGCAAGCGCTGGTGTCCGAGCCCATGAAGCCCATCTTGCACACCGTGGTCATGTCCAACGCCATCCACGCCTACGCCAGCCAGTCGGATAAGGGCGACTTGGTGATTGGCGCGGGCATTGACAGCTATGTGGGCTACGGCCAGCGCGGCTCGTTCCCGGTGATCGAGCACACGCTGCAAGCCATTTGCGAACTGTTCCCCATCTTCCGCCGCGTGCGCATGAACCGCCAGTGGGGCGGCATTGTGGACGTGGCGCCGGATGCGTGCCCCATCATCTCCAAGACGCACATCAAGGGCCTGTATTTCAACTGCGGCTGGGGCACGGGTGGCTTTAAGGCCACGCCGGGGTCGGGGTGGGTGATGGCGCATACGATTGCGCAGGATAGGCCGCATGCTTTGAATGCGGCGTTTGATTTGAACCGCTTCACCACTGGTCACTTGATTGATGAGCACGGTGCGGCAGGTGTGGCGCATTGAGCATGGTTTCTTTGTTGCTTCCATCGGTGCCCTGCGGGGTGGCTTTTGTTTGCCCCCCCTTCCCCCCCGCCCCTTCGCCCC
>CAMDKE010000141.1 GCA_945901215.1 Comamonas sp. lk | reverse complement strand
GACCCAACCCAGATACCAGGAGGCGGCATAGGCCACAAAAGCCCCCAAGACCACGGAAGTGAGCGCTTGCATCAATCCTCCACCTGCAAAATCGCCAGAAATGCCTCTTGTGGCACTTCTACGGAACCAATTTGTTTCATGCGTTTTTTCCCCGCTTTTTGTTTCTCTAGGAGCTTCTTTTTGCGCGAAATATCGCCGCCATAGCACTTGGCGAGCACGTTCTTGCGCAGGGCTTTGATTGTCTCACGCGCAATTACGTTGGAGCCGATGGCCGCCTGGATCGCCACGTCGTACATCTGGCGCGAGATGATTTCGCGCATCTTGGCCACCACAGCACGCCCACGGTACTGCGACTGCGAGCGGTGCAGCATGATGGACAGGGCGTCCACCTTTTCTGAATTCAGCAAGATGTCCACCTTGACCACATCGGCCGCCCGGTATTCCTTGAACTCATAGTCCATCGACGCATAGCCCCGGCTCACGCTTTTGAGCTTGTCAAAGAAGTCCAGCACGATTTCAGCCAATGGCATCTCATAAGTCAGCACCACCTGGCGCCCTTTGTAAGCCATATTCATCTGGATACCACGCTTCTGGTTGGCTAACGTCATCACCACGCCCACGTACTCTTGGGGCATGTAAAGGCGCACCGTGACGATGGGTTCGCGAATCTCGGCAGTCTTGCCAATGTCGGGCATCTTGGACGGGTTCTCGACCATCAGAACTTCACCGTCGTTTTTCATGACCTCGTAGACCACGCTGGGCGCGGTGGTAATCAGGTCTTGGTCAAACTCGCGCTCGAGGCGCTCTTGCACGATTTCCATGTGCAGAAGCCCCAAAAAGCCGCATCTAAAGCCAAAGCCTAGGGCCTGCGAAACCTCGGGCTCGTAATGCAGCGACGCGTCATTGAGCTTGAGCTTCTCCAGTGCGTCGCGCAAGGAGTCGTATTCGCTGGCCTCGGTGGGGTACAAACCTGCAAACACCTGCGGTTGAATTTCTTTAAATCCGGGCAGCGCTTCGGTGGCGGTTGCCGCGGCGCCGCCGGTTCCTGGCTTGATCAGGGTGACGGTGTCACCCACCTTGGCAGCTTGCAATTCCTTGATGCCGGCGATGATGTAGCCCACCTCGCCGGCCTGCAGAGACTGGCGCGGCTGGTTGGCTGGGGTAAAAACGCCTAGGCTATCGGCGTTGTACATGGCGCCTGAGGCCATCATCTTGATGCGTTCGCCCTTCAACAAGCGACCGTCCACCACACGCACCAACATCACCACGCCCACGTAGGCATCAAACCAGCTGTCAATGATCATGGCGCGCAGGGGGCCTTCTGGGTTGCCTTTTGGCGCCGGGATGCGGGCCACGATCGTTTCCAGAATCTCATCAATGCCAACGCCCGTTTTGGCCGAGCACGCAATCGCGTCAGTGGCGTCGATGCCGATCACGTCCTCGATCTCGCTACGTGCATTGTCCAGGTCCGCATTGGGCAGATCAATCTTGTTGAGTACCGGCACCACTTCCACGCCCAGTTCGAGCGCCGTGTAGCAATTGGCTACGGTTTGCGCCTCCACCCCCTGGCTGGCGTCGACCACCAAAAGCGCGCCCTCGCATGCAGACAAAGAGCGGCTGACTTCATACGAAAAGTCGACGTGCCCTGGCGTGTCGATCAGGTTGAGGTTGTACACCTGACCGTCCAAGGCCTTGTACTGCAGCGCTGCTGTTTGCGCCTTGATGGTTATGCCGCGCTCTTTTTCGATATCCATCGAGTCAAGCACCTGGGCTTGCATGTCCCGCGCTTCCAAACCGCCGCAACGCTGTATGAGTCGGTCTGCTAACGTCGATTTGCCGTGGTCAATGTGAGCAATGATGGAGAAATTTCTGATGTGGTTCATCAAGCAACAATTCAAATCGGAAAACTAAACAGAAGGAACAAGAAAAAAGGGCGCATCGGATGAACGACGCGCCCTCAACCAACATTCTTTGGCAACTGCGAAAGCTGGGACTTCATTGTAGGCAAAAAGTGCGTACAGCACAGGTAAAAATCTAAAAAAGCGGTCTCTCAGCTCCATATGAGCAAGTTATCAACAACTTATACACATAAAATCTAACAAAGCCCAAACTATTGTTAGTACTGTGGAGGCTGCTCTCAAAAGTCCCACGCTGTGGATTGAGAGCGTATCCTTATTGCACTATCGGCCAAGAAAGGCGTGCGATTCTAACGAAAAGTCAGATACCAAACACAGGCAGAAGCGGCAGCGCACATGGGACTTGCCTCATAAAAATGCGCCGAGCCCAGCGTTTGGCTGCGCGCAGTGACTCACATTAATTGCTGGGTTTGATAACCGCGAATTGCGTCCACTCTCCACGGCGATACAACACGTTGAGAGGCCGACCCTTGTCATGCTTGGCCAACACCGATTCCAGGTCTTTGGCTGAGCCGACTTCCGTGTTGTTTACGGCCAAAATGACGTCGCCCTCGCGCAGGCCTGCTCGGGCAGCGGCTTCGGTGGCGACCTCAATGCGCACCCCGAACTTGAGCTTGAGCTCTTTTCTCTGCGCATCGCTGAGCTCACCCACAACCAGTCCGAGTGACTGAATGGCCACACCCTTGGGCTTTGGCTCCGGGGCTGCAGCCTTGCCTACCGGTTTATCAGCCTCTATTTCGGCCACCGTTACGCTGATGTCTTTATTGACTCCGCGCCGCAATACCGTGACAGTGCTTTTGGTTCCCGGTTTGATGGCGCCCACGATACGCGGCAAGTCGCCCGACTTGTCGATGGGTTTGCCGTCAAATCGCAAAATAATGTCCCCCGCCTCAATGCCCGCTTTGTCAGCCGGGGCACCCGCCTCAACGCCGGTAACCAAAGCACCTTGAGCCTTAGGCAACCCTAGCGACTCGGCAACCTCCTTGCTCACAGGTCCGATCTGCACGCCAATACGGCCTCGGGTCACGCGCCCTTGGGTGCGCAGTTGGTCGACCACCCGCACAGCTTCGTCCATGGGAATGGCAAATGAAATCCCCATGAAACCGCCCGAACGCGAGTAAATCTGGCTATTGATGCCCACGACTTCACCGCGCATATTGATCAAGGGACCACCCGAATTGCCAGGGTTAATGGCGACGTCGGTCTGGATAAGGGGCAAAAAGTCACCGGTGTCGCGTTGCTTGGCGCTCACAATGCCCGCCGTTACCGTGTTTTCAAGTCCGAATGGTGACCCAATCGCCATTACCCACTCACCAACCCGCAAGCGATTCACGTCACCTACTTTGACCGCAGGGAGTCCGACGGCCTCAATTTTGACCAAGGCCACATCGCTGCGCTTGTCCGCGCCGATGATTCTGGCTTTGAATTCCCGTTTATCTGTGAGCGTTACCAACACCTCATCGGCCCCTTCGACCACATGGGCGTTGGTCATGATCAAGCCATCAGACGAGAAAACAAACCCAGAACCCACCCCTTTGGGCTGCTCTTCATCGGGCGCGGGACGGTTCGAGGGTGGGCCCTGGCGCGGCATATTGGGCATGGGCAATCCGAATCGCTTGAAGAACTCGCGCATTTCCTCGTCACCAGGCCCGCCTTGCGGGCCGCGTGGCGTGACCTTTTCAAGGGTTCGGATATTGACCACCGAGGGGCCAACCTGATCCACCAAATCGGTAAAGTCCGGAAGGGCCCGGACCTGAGCTGACGCCGCTTGCCAAGGAGATAACAGCAGTGTCAACGAAAAAGCCATCAACACCAGATGCCCGCACAGAGCGCTCATGGGCCGGAAACCAGCAAATACCCGCATCATTTCTCCTTTGAACTAATTCGCGACATGGTCTCTTGCCTGACCGATGGATCACACCATCGTTTCGACGCCAGAAAACAATTCCAATACGTTAAATAAGGGCACCAAGCTAATATTAAACACCCAGACAACGCAATTTTCGCTTCGACGTAAATTGCCTTACAAACCATCGTTTTCTAGCGATCTGCTGCCATTGGCGCTTGCCACCAGGGCCCGCCGCATAGCCTGCCAGGGCGCCCTGTCACCGGATCTGGGGCACAGAGCAATCCATAAACTCCCGTAGCCATTGTCGGTCAGTCTCAGCAGGCAATAGCCTTGCAAGTCCAGCACGCAGCTCACTTGCAGAGACGCAGACTCGGGCCAGCCGGACCATACCCAACGCTGCCCTGACCACCGCAAGGTCCCGCATACCGAATGCCACCATGAGTAAGCGGCAAAAATTACCGCTGCGACAGCAGCCAGGATCAAAAGCACCGCACCGATGGAGTGCCCATTTTGCCCAACCCAGGCTATCGTGGCGATGTCGGCAAGAGCCAAGATGCCGATGGCATATGCATGGTGCGGGCTGCGACCAACCGGATAGGCTACCGCAGGCGCGAAATACATTAGGGCAACAGAACGTGTTGATAACCTACGGAGGCCAATGACCAGGTACAGGGCCGCGAGTCTAAATGCGCTTGAACACCAAGGCGCCGTTGGTTCCACCGAAACCAAAATTGTTCTTCAAGGCCACGTCGATGCGCATGTCGCGCGCCACATTGGCACAGTAGTCCAGGTCGCACTCGGGGTCTTGATTAAAAATATTGATGGTGGGCGGACTTTTCTGATGGTGCAATGCCAAAACGGTAAAAACTGACTCAATACCGCCGGCACCACCCAACAAGTGCCCAGTCATGGATTTGGTTGAATTCACTACCACGCGACCCGCTTGCGCCCCCAGCGCGGCCTTGATGGCATTGGTCTCGTTGGTGTCGCCCAAGGGGGTCGATGTACCGTGCGCGTTCAAATAGTCAATTTGATCCGCGTTGACGCCGGCATTGCGCATGGCATTGACCATGGCCCTGCGCGGGCCATCCAAATTGGGCGCGGTCATGTGACCGGCGTCGGCACTCATGCCAAAGCCGGCCAGTTCGGCATAAATCTTCGCACCCCGTGCTTTGGCGTGTTCGTATTCTTCGAGCACCATCACGCCGCCACCTTCGCCCAAAACAAACCCGTCTCGATCACGGTCCCATGGCCGCGATGCGGTGGTGGGATCGTCATTTCGAGTGCTTAGCGCACGCATCGCGGCAAACCCACCTACCCCCAAGGGCGACACCGTGGCTTCTGAACCTCCAGCAACCATAACGTCAGCATCGCCATATTCGATCATGCGACCGGCTTCGCCAATGCAATGCAAGCCCGTAGTACAGGCTGTAGCAATAGCGATATTGGGGCCTTTAAAGCCAAAGCGCATGGAAACATGACCAGCGGTCATGTTAATGATGGAGGCTGGCACAAAAAATGGCGAAATGCGGCGCGGACCTCGGGCGGTGTACTCTAGGTTGGTGTTTTCGATCATGGGCAAGCCGCCTATGCCTGAACCAATCACGCATCCGATACGTGTGGATTCTTCGTCGCCCAGCGCTTCACCCGTCTTCAGGCCGGCGTCCTGAACCGCTTGCACTGAAGCGGCGATGCCGTAATGGATAAAGCTATCCATGGCACGCGCCTCTTTGGGGTTTATGTAGTTATCCAAGTCCAAACCGCGCACTTCGCCAGCAATTTTGCAGGCAAATGCCGCCGTATCAAACTTGGAAATGAGGCCAATACCGGAGCGACCAGCAAGCAGATTCGTCCATGCTTGGTCCACGGTATTTCCAACGGGGCTAACACACCCCAACCCGGTAACTACCACTCGACGACGGGACATAAAAACCTGTGAAGAACGTTTCGTCAATACAAAAGCGCAGTCCTGCTGATCAGCTGCGCCCTATTGGTACGTGGCAATTATGGCCATGGACCAAAGCCCTCTGGGCCCAGCACCACGCCCCTTACGGCACTGTATTTACAGTGCCCTGCCTTTCAGGCTTTTTTGTGGGCCGTGGCGTAATCCACGGCATTTTGGACCGTGGTAATTTTCTCGGCGTCCTCGTCCGGAATTTCAATACCAAATTCGTCTTCCAGCGCCATGACCAATTCAACGGTGTCCAGGGAATCAGCACCCAAGTCTGCAACGAATGATTTCTCGTTGGTTACTTGAGACTCTTCCACGCCAAGTTGCTCGGCAATGATTTTTTTGACACGTACTTCGATATCGCTCATGGATTCCCTCTGAGGGTTGTAAAACAGTCCGTAATTTTACCAGTGTAAAGAAAGCTTCTCTGCACGGGCCGCCGAACGGACACATCGACCAAATAATCCGACCTACTTTACATGTACATCCCACCATTCACATGCAGTTCTTGACCGGTAACATAAGCGGCACGTGGCGATGCCAGGTAGGCCACCGCATACCCGATGTCACTTGGGCTCCCCAAATGACCCAAGGGAATCTGGCTTTGCAGTGATTTTTGTTGCTCGGGGCTCAGACCTGCGGTCATATCCGTTTCAATAAACCCCGGTGCAACACAGTTGACGGTGATGTTACGCGAACCCAACTCCCGGGCCAAAGCCCTGGTCATGCCGGCCACACCGGCCTTAGCGGCAGCGTAATTCGCCTGGCCCGGGTTACCCCAAGCGCCCACCACCGACGTGATGTTGACAATTCGCCCATAACGCTGCTTCATCATGGTGCGCATGACCGCACGGCTCATCCGGAATACGCCTTTGAGGTTAGCGTCAATCACGGCGTCCCATTCATCGTCCTTCATCCGCATAGCTAGGTTGTCACGGGTAATGCCCGCATTGTTGACCAGTACCTGCAGCCCTCCAAACTCCTTAACAATCCCGTCCACAAGCGCTACTGTGGCCGCGCCGTCGGTTACATCGAGCACGCGCCCAGCACATCCATGGTAAGCACCCAAAGCGTCTGAGATTACCTCAGCGCCAGCCTGCGTCGTGGCGGTGCCAATTACTTTAAGCCCTTGGCGGGCTAGTTCAAACGCGATCGCCGCCCCGATGCCGCGCGACGCACCGGTAACCAATGCAACCTGTCCTGAAAATGCAATATCCGTCATGCCAATGATTCCCTGGTTTCAATGAGCGACGCTGGATCAAAAACAGCCAGACCCGTCAAAGTAGGGTCAATACGCTTAACCATGCCCGCCAGCACCTTGCCGGGCCCGCATTCCACTAGGTGTTCTATGCCGCGCGCCTTGATGGCTAGAACGCTTTGCATCCAGCGCACGGGGCCAAACGATTGGCGGTACAGGGCATCGCACAGCCGCGCAACATCGGTCTCTATAGCTACGTCGATATTATTAATCAATGCGATGCGGGGCGAGGAAAACTTTGTTTCAGCCAGTCCTTGCTTGAG
>CAMDKE010000140.1 GCA_945901215.1 Comamonas sp. lk | reverse complement strand
GCTCAAGGCCCGCGCGCCGATCGACTTTGAGCTGATTGCCGTCAACCTGGACCAAAAGCAGCCCGGCTTTCCCGACCACATCCTGCCGGCTTATCTGAAGCAGCTGGGTGTGCCGTTTCACATCGAGACGCAAGACACCTACAGCATTGTCAAAAAGGTCATCCCCGAGGGCAAGACCATGTGCAGCCTGTGCAGCCGCTTGCGCCGGGGCATCTTGTACCGCGTGGCAGACGAACTCAAGGTCACCAAAATCGCGCTCGGTCACCACCGCGACGACATGCTGCAAACCTTCTTTTTAAACATGTTCTTCGGCGGCAAACTCAAAGGCATGCCACCGAAACTGGTCAGCGACGACGGCGGCCATATCGTGATCCGGCCGCTGGCCAATGTGGCCGAAAAAGACCTGGTGCGCTGGGCTGCGCACCGTGCTTTCCCCATCATTCCCTGCACCTTGTGCGGCAGCCAGGAAAACCTGCAGCGCAAGCAAATCGGCAATATGTTGCGCGACTGGGAAAAGCAGTACCCGGGGCGCATCGAGAGCATGTTTACCGCGCTGCAAAACGTGGTGCCCTCGCACCTGATGGACACGCAGCGCTTTGACTTTAAAAGTATCCAAACCACCGGTGTACCCGATGAAGACGGAGACAAGGCCTTTGACGCTGAGTCCTTCCCCGCACCGCTGTGGGCGGGACTGCCGGCGCTGCGTGCGCCGGTGGTGGTGGCCTGAGCCCCGAGCGCGGTCTGCCAGCTATGAGCGGTGCGCGTGCCCGGGCCTACGCGCCATCGGCGCCTGCGCCATGGCTGCGTCCCATGCGATGGTTGGTGATCAGCGCCGCATGTTGCTTGCTGCTGGCCTGCGCCAGCACGCGCCTCATTGATAGCGAGGTGCGCAGCTTTGGTGCCACCCCGGCCCCAGACCATACCAAGCTGGCCTACCGTTTTGAGCGCCTGCCGTCCCAGCACGGGCCCGAGGGCCCGGCCCAAGACCGGCTCGAGGCCATGGCGGCAGTCCCGCTGGCGCAGCGCGGGCTGCGGGCCGATGCGCAAAACGCCAGCCTGACGGTGCAGCTCAGCGCGCGGGTCGAGGCCGTGGACCGCAGCGCCCCCTATGGCGCGCCGGGCATGTTGCGCAAGCCGGGTCTTTGGGGGCGCGGGTTGGAGGGGGACCGGATGCTCAAAGGCCCGTTTTTTCAAGGCCTGCTGGAGCCGCCTTGGTACCGGTACAGCGTGTCGGTGCTGGTGCGCGACGCATCCAGCGCCCAGGTGGTTTTCGAAGGCCGTGCGCAGCACACCGGCCCCTGGTCGGATATAGCCCAGGTACTGCCCGCTGTGGTGCATGCCGCCGTGCGCGATTACCCCAATCCCATGCCCGAGCCACACACGCTGTGGCTCGAGCTCGGCCCCGATGGCCCAATGGAGCGCCCATGAGAGAAGCGATGCGCCTATGAGCGAAGCAGTCCGAATTACCGCCGTGCGCCATGGCGAGACCGCCTGGAACGTGGATACCCGCATCCAGGGCCATACCGACATCGGGCTCAATGCGCGTGGCCTGTGGCAGGCCCAAAGGCTGGGCGCAGCCCTGGCCGACACCTCCGTCGACCACGTGTACGCCAGTGACCTCTCGCGTGCCCTGTGCACCGCGCAGGCCGTGGCTCAGCATGCGGGTTTGCCGGTGGAAGGTGTGCGGCAGCACACGGGCTTGCGCGAACGCGCCTTTGGCCATTTTGAGGGCCAAACCTATGCCGATATCCAGGCCCAGTGGCCCCAGGACGCGTTGGCCTGGCGCCAGCGCCAGCCGCACTGGGCGCCGCCAGGGGGCGAATCCCCCACCCAGCTGTACCAGCGCGTGCAACGCACGCTGCACGAAATCGCCGTCGGCCATAGCGGCCAGCACATTGTGCTGGTGTCGCACGGCGGCGTGATGGACATGTTGTACCGTTTGGCGACCCAGCAGCTGCTGGACACCGAGCGCACCTGGGGGCTGGGCAACTGCGCCATCAACCGCTTGCTGTGGACGCCCCAGGCCTTGACGCTGGTGGGCTGGGCCGACACCCGCCACCTGGACTCCGGCCCCTTGGACGAAGGGTCTGCCTGACGGCCACCCTTCAGGCGTTGCCACGGCAACGGTAGCGGCGCAGTCGGTCGCTTACGCACAGGCTTATCCACTGGGTTATTCATGGGCTTATGCATCTGTTTATGCACAGGGTTTGCCCTCGTGGCAAGTGCTGGCACCTTGTTGACAATGGGCTATGTCAAAGATCATTGTTTTTGCTTTTCCGGTATTTCTGTTCTTTATCGCTCTAGAGCTATGGCTGGACCGACGCGCCCGCGCCGGGGCCAGCAGCTTTGGCTGGAGCGACACCATCAGCAGTCTGAACCTGGGGTTGATGAGCCAGATCAGCGGCGTGCTGGGTAAATTCATCGGCGTGGCCCTGTACGGCGCGGTATTCGGGTCGGTGGCCCTGTTTCCTGACGCCGACCTGTGGACGCATTGGTACGGCTGGGTCTTGGCGCTGGTGTTGTACGACTTTTGCTACTACTGGCTGCACCGCGCCGGCCACGAAGTGGCGGTTTTGTGGGCCGCGCATGCGGTGCACCACCAAAGCCAGTACTACAACCTGTCGACCGCGCTGCGCCAAACCTCCAGCGGTGCCTTGCTGGGCTGGGTGTTTTACCTGCCTATGGCGCTGCTGGGCGTGCCGCCAGTGCTGTTTGGCATCGTGGCGCTGGTGGATTTGCTTTACCAGTTTTGGGTGCACACCGAACATGTGGGCAAGCTGGGCTGGTTTGACCGGGTGTTTTGCTCGCCCAGCAACCACCGGGTGCACCACGCCATCAACGAGCGCTATCTGGACCGCAACTACGGCGGCATCTGGGTGCTCTGGGACCGTTGGTTTGGCACTTTTGAGCCCGAGGGGCAGGCCTGCATTTATGGCACGCGCAAGCCGCTCAATAGCTGGGACCCGCTGTGGGCCAATGTGTCGGTTTACGCCAGCCTGGTGCGCCAAAGTGCGCGCACGCCGCGCTGGTCCGACAAGCTACGGTTGTGGTTCAAGCCGCCGGGTTGGCGCCCGGCCGGGTCAGAGCCGCACGCGCCTTTTGAGCCGGATCAAGTCCACCGCTACCAGCCCCTGCGCAGCGCCTGGCAGCAAGGCTTTGCCGCCTTGCAGTTTGCGTTGATGCTGGGCTTGGGCGCAGCCTATTTGTGGGTTGCCGATGACTTACCGGTACAGGAGGCGGCGCTGGACTGTCTGGCTTTGTGCGCCGGCCTGTGGGCGGTGGGCGCCTACACCCAGGGTCGGCTGGGCGAGTTTGAGGTGCTGATGGTGCAGGCCGGCGCTTGGGCCACCTTGGGCGCACTGGGTTTGCTGCCCTGGTATGGCCAAAGCAAACCCCTGGTCGTGCTGCTGGCCATTGCTTTGGTGCTGGCGCAATCTATCGGCGGGTCGGCGGCGCAGGGCGCTGGTGCGGGTCGATTTGGCTTGGGCAAACCCCAAGCCTTGTTGCTTGGGGCGCTGCTGTGCTCTGTGTGTGGTGATGTGTTGCTGTCTTGGGGCGATGCGTTCTTTATCCCCGGTTTGGCTGCGTTTTTGTGCGCCCACCTGTTTTACATCGCGCGCCTGGGTCAGGATGCACCCTGGTTTGCTGATCGCAAAAACCTGCTGCGTGTGCTGGTCTTTGGCGCAGCCATGCTGGGCCTGTTGTGGAGCAGCCTGGGCGAGCCGGTGCTCAAACTGGCGGTGGCGGCGTACATCTGCGCCATTTGCCTCATGGCCGCCCAGGCTCTGGGCCGTGCACAGGCTCTGGGGGACCGTGCCTCGGGCTGGGTGGCCGTGGGCGCTTGCGTCTTTATGCTCAGCGACGCGCTGATCGCCATCGACCGCTTTTTAACGCCCGTGCCTTTGGCGCCGCTGTGGATTTTGGGCAGCTACTACGCCGCCCAAATGCTCCTGGTGCACCACCTGCTGCGCGCAGGCACCAGCCGGTCTGCCAAGCCTTAGCCTAGTAGGTCGGGCGCACGGGTGCTGGGCGGCACCACGCCCAAATGCCGGTAGGCCGCCAAAGTGGCAATGCGCCCGCGCGGTGTGCGCTGCAGATAACCTTGCTGAATGAGATAGGGCTCAATCACGTCTTCGATGGTTTCGCGCTCTTCGCCAATGCTCGCAGCGATGTTGTCCAGCCCCACCGGACCACCGTCAAAACGGTGGATCACGGCTTCGAGCAGCTTGCGGTCCATCAAATCAAAGCCTTGCGGGTCCACATCCAGCATGGCCAGCGCCCGATTGGCAATGTCCAGCGTGATGGTGCCCACGCCCTTGACATCGGCGTAATCACGCACCCGGCGCAAGAGCCGGTTGGCAATGCGCGGCGTGCCGCGAGAACGCCGGGCAATCTCAAAGCCGCCTTCGGGGTCGGTGGGCACTTTCAGCAAACCCGCGCTGCGGGTGACGATGCGCAACAGCTCTTCCGAGGTGTAAAACTCCAGCCGCGCCACGATGCCAAAGCGGTCACGCAGCGGGTTGGTAAGCATGCCCGCGCGCGTGGTGGCGCCCACCAGGGTAAAAGGTTGCAAATCGAGTTTGATGGAGCGCGCGGCCGGTCCTTCACCAATCATGATGTCGATTTTGTAGTCCTCTAGCGCGGGGTACAAAATCTCTTCTACCACCGGGCTCAGGCGGTGGATTTCATCAATAAAAAGGACGTCGTTTTTTTCCAGGTTGGTCAAAAGCGCTGCCAGGTCTTTTGGTTTTTCCAGCACCGGACCACTGGTTTGGCGCAGATTGACACCCAATTCATGGGCAATGATGTGCGATAGCGTAGTTTTACCCAAACCCGGCGGGCCAAACAGCAGCACATGGTCGAGCGCCTCGTCGCGCTTTTTGGCCGCGCCGATAAAGATCTCTAACTGCTCGCGCACCTTGGCCTGGCCCACGTAATCGTCCAGTAGCTTGGGGCGCAGCGCGCGCTCAATGGCTTCCTCAGCGCCTGAAGCGGGCACTGCCGACACCATGCGCGCGGCCGGGGCGCTGGCGGGGTAGGGGGCGAAGTCGTCCGTCTGAATGCTCACTGAAAATATCCAAAAATGGTCGCCATTGCCGCCATCACGGTAAAAATGGGAGCCGAAAACAAGCCGCCATGGTAGCGGGCGCAGTTTCTGTATCGGCTTTGGCAGGCCGCCCAAGCTGCGTCCATTGTCGTACCTTGGTGCCTTGCTGGGGCCACAAAACCTATGTAACCGGTAGAATCGCCTGGCATTTGGCGGCCACCCACTCCCCAGGGAGTTTGTGTTGTATTCATGCCCTGAGTCACTTTCACCGAAGCCTTTCTTTGCCCCACACCACGCAATCCGCCATGCCCCGGCATGTCGCCATCATCATGGACGGCAACCGCCGCTGGGCCAATGCGCGCGGGCTGCCCAAGACGGTCGGCCATGGAGCCGGGTCTCGCCGGGTGCGCGCCATTGTGCAGGCCTGCGCAGAGCGTGGTATTTCGCACCTCACGCTGTTTGCCTTCAGCACCGAAAACTGGCGCCGCCCATTTGACGAAGTAAGCAGCCTGATTGGCCTGCTGACGCGGTATCTGCAGAAAGAGATCGGCAACCTCAATGCCAAAGGCGTTCGCCTGCGCGTGATTGGCGACACCTCCGGGTTTGACCAGCGAGTCCAGACCCTGATCCGCGACGCCCAGGCCAGCACCGATCACAACCGCGGCATCACGCTGACGCTGGCGCTGAACTACGGCGGGCGCTGGGACATGCTCCAAGCCGTGCGGGCGTGGCAATTGGCGCATCCGGGCCAATCTGCCGAGGCCCTGAGCGAAGCGGCACTCGAACCCTACCTGCAAATGGCCGACGCCCCACCGCCCGACCTGATGATCCGCACCGGTGGCGAGTCGCGCATGAGCAACTTCATGCTTTGGCAAATGGCCTATACCGAGCTGTACTTCACCGACCTGCTCTGGCCTGAATTTACCCCCCAGGCGCTGGACCAGGCGATTGCCTGGTTTGCCAGGCGCGACCGCCGCTTTGGCGGTGAAAGCACGGTTCTTGTCGCAACCATTGAATCCAAAGCGTCATAAAACGCCGATAGGGTGACGCGCGCTCAGTTCACCCCCTTCGTTTTCTTAATTTTCCCGTCTCACTCACCATGAAAATTTCCATCTTTGGCACTGGCTATGTAGGTTTGGTCAGCGGCGCCTGTTTGGCAGAAATCGGCCATGACGTAGTCTGCATGGACGTTGATCCACTCAAAATTTCCAATCTCAACGTCGGCGTGCTGCCCATCTGGGAGCCCGGCCTGGACTCTTTGGTGGAGCGCAATTTCAAGGACGGCCGGCTGCGCTTTAGCAATGATGCGGCGCTGGCCGTTGCGCATGGTGATGTGCAGTTCATTGCCGTGGGCACACCGCCCGACGAAGACGGCAGCGCGGACCTGCAGTACGTGCTTGCAGTGGCGCAGACCATTGCCACGCACATGACGGGCTACAAGGTCGTGGTCAACAAGTCCACCGTGCCCGTGGGCACCGCAGACAAGGTAAGCGCAGCAATCAGCGCAGTGCTGGCGCAACGCACGGGCGAGGTGCCCGCCTTTGACGTGGTGTCCAACCCCGAGTTCCTGAAAGAAGGCGCGGCGGTGAACGACTTCTTGCACCCGGACCGCATCGTTATTGGCACCGAAAGCGAGCGTGCCAAGGCCGTAATGGCAGATGTGTACGAGCCCTTCATGCGCAACCACGACCGCACCATCCACATGGACGTGCGCAGCGCCGAACTCACCAAATACGCGGCCAACGCCTTGCTGGCTACCAAGATCAGCTTCATGAACGAGGTGGCCAACCTGGCCGAGCGCCTGGGTGCTGACATCGAACACGTGCGCAAGGGCATTGGCTCTGACCCGCGCATTGGGTACCACTTTATTTACCCCGGCTGCGGCTACGGCGGCAGTTGCTTTCCCAAAGACGTGCAGGCCCTGGGCCGCACGGCCGCGCAAATTGGCTATGACACGCCCTTGCTTGATGCAGTGGAGGCGGTCAACAAGCGGCAAAAAACCACCCTTTTCACCAAGTTGGCCCACCACTTTGGGGGCGCGGAGAATTTACAGGGCAAAACCATTGCCGTCTGGGGCCTGTCGTTCAAGCCCAAGACCGACGACATGCGCGAAGCCCCCAGCCGCACGCTGATGGAAGCGCTGTGGCGGGTCGGCGCGCGGGTGCAGGCCTTTGACCCAGTAGCCATGCCCGAGACG
>CAMDKE010000139.1 GCA_945901215.1 Comamonas sp. lk | reverse complement strand
GCAGCTGCTGAACACCTGCGTTATGAATCAGCAAATTGACCCCCTTGCCTTGCATCTGCCCTGCCAGTTCGGCCCGTTGGTTCCCATCCGACTGGTCAAAAACGATCCACTTTGCACTTGGGCAATCCAGGCGGGCTTTGTCAACGCTGGTTCTGGTGCGGCCCGTAGCCGTGACCGCTGCGCCCTTCTCCAGCAAAAGTTCGACGAGTGCCCGGCCAATGCCTCGGGTCCCTCCTGTTACGAGGGCGTGGGTCTGGTTCCAGTTCATGCTTTATCTCTTTCACGGGCGGGGGCGCTCAGATCGCCGGTGACATAGGCCAAATCGTAGGTGACTCGTTCCATGGGTTTGCTTCCGTTATTGGGTGGGCTTGCTTTGTGGACTGAATTCTGCGCAGGTTTAGCTTTCAGGTATTGAACCATTGCGCCAAAACTGCATTTATTGCGGGCGAGTGCTTGCGCGCCACACCCGTCCGATGCGGGTCGCACCCGCCCGGCGCATGGTCGCACCGGCACCCGGGTTTAACCCCCCGCCACCACCCGCATCGGAATCGTCACCGGCCCGTCATTCACCAGCTCCACCTGCATGTCCGCCGCAAACACGCCGGTTTCCACGTCGCTGTGCAAGGCGCGCGCCTGCTGCACAAAGTAGTCATACAACTCGCGGCCCTGGTCGGGGGATGCGGCGTTTTTAAAACTCGGGCGGTTGCCGCCGGAGGTGTCGGCGGCCAGGGTGAACTGGCTCACGATCAGCAGGCCGCCATGCAGACCAGCGCCGTCCAGGTCTTGCACGCTACGGTTCATCTTGCCTTCGGCGTCTCCAAAGATGCGAAGCTTCAATATCTTGGCCAGCAGCTTGTCCGCCTGCGCCGGGGTATCGCCTTGCTCGGCGCACACCAGCGCCAGAAGACCGGCGCCAATCTGCCCCACCACCGCACCATCAATGGTGACGCTGGCGCGGCGCACCCGCTGGATCAGCGCTTGCACGGGGGCTTAGGCCAGGGTCACCCGGACAAATTTGCGCTTGCCGACCTGCAAAACGTAAGTACCCGCCCCCAGTTTGAGCCCCTTGTCACTGACCACGTTGCTGTCCACGCGCACGCCGCCGCCGTCGATCAGGCGGTTGCCCGCGCCGCTGGAGTCGGCAAGACCGGCCATTTTCAGCAAGGCGCCAATGCCCAGCGCGGCGGCACCCTCGCCCAGAGCGAGTTGCATTTCGTCAATCTGGTCCGGTATGCCGCCCTGGCTGCGGTTGATAAAGTCTTGCTCCGCCGCATCCGCTGCCGCCGCACAGTGAAAGCGCGCCGTGATTTCTTTGGCCAGCGCTACCTTGGCATCTTTGGGGTTGCGCCCGGCCGCCACTTCGGCCTGCAGAGCGGCAATCGCGGCCTCGCTTTGAAAGCTTAAGAGCGTGAACCACTTCCACATCAGCACATCCGAGATGCTCAGCACCTTGGCAAACATGGTGTTGGGCGCTTCGGATATGCCAATGTAGTTGTTCTTGCTCTTGGACATCTTTTCCACGCCGTCCAGGCCTTCTAGCAGGGGCATGGTCAAGATGCACTGCGGCTCCTGGCCGTACTCGGACTGCAATTGGCGCCCCACCAGCAGGTTGAATTTTTGGTCGGTGCCACCGAGCTCCAAGTCGCTCTCCAGCGCCACGCTGTCGTAGCCCTGCATCAGCGGGTACAAAAACTCGTGCACGCTGATCGACTGGCCGGCCTTGAAGCGGTCATGAAAGTCGTTGCGCTCCATCATGCGCGCAACCGTGTAGCGGCTGGCCAGCTGGATCATGCCGCGCGCGCCCAGGGGGTCGCTCCACTCGCTGTTGTAGCGGATCTCGGTTTTGGCCGGGTCCAGCACCAGGCTGGCCTGTTTGTAATAGGTCTCGGCGTTGAGTTTGATTTGCTCGGCAGTGAGCGGCGGGCGCGTAGTGTTGCGCCCGGACGGGTCGCCAATCATGCTGGTGAAGTCGCCAATCAAAAAGATCACCGTGTGGCCCAGGTCCTGCAACTGGCGCATTTTGTTCAGTACCACGGTGTGGCCTAAATGGATGTCAGGCGCGGTCGGGTCCAGCCCGAGCTTGATTCGCAGCGGTTTGCCGGTGGCCTCGGAGCGGGCCAGCTTTTTCACCCACTCGTCTTGGGGAATCAGTTCATCGCAACCGCGCAGGGACACGGCGAGCGCCTCGCGCACGCGGTCGCTAGTGGGGTGGGCGGGATGGCTTGCTTGGGTCATAGAGTTGGTGTGGGGCTGGAAAAGGCTGCCGCTTTTCGGACTGATTTTGAAGCCCGATATACTTGTCGTTGAATTTCACGTGCGTTGTGGCTTGGGCTAACGATTTTAGTCGCCGCCAACGCGCATCCCTGCGCGGTGGCCTTCGGTGGTCCCCGGCCCTGTGAGGAGCCCCAATTTGCGTTCACAACTGACACCAACCCTGCAAGCTGCCGCGCTGCGTGTGGCCCAGGGATTGCGCCGACACCCCCGGCGCGTGCTGGCCGGCGTGGCCGCGCTGCTGCTGGGCGGCGCGGGCGCCAGCTTTGCCGTTGCCACCTTGGCGCCAGACGCCTCTACCCTGCCCCAGCGCACGGTGGTCGAGTCGGTCCAGCCCCTGCCACTGGAACCCCAATTGGACGCCTTGGCCACCCAGGCCATGCGCCTGTACCGCACCGACCTGACCCGCAGCACCGACACCGCAGATACGCTCCTTAAACGCTTGGGCGTAGCTGACGCCAGTGCCGCAGCCTTTTTGCGGAGCGACCGGTTGGTGCAACAAACCCTGATGGGCCGCGCCGGACGCAGCGTGAGCGCCGAAGTGGACGAACGCAGCGCCCTTGTGTCCTTGAGCGCGCGCTGGAGCCCCGAGGACGACGGCAATTTCAAGCGCCTGAGCATCACCAAGTCCGATCAGGGATACACCTCCAAGCTGGAGACCGCGCCCCTGAGCGTAAGTACTCGCATGGCCAGCGGCACCATCTTGTCATCGCTTTTCGCGGCCACCGACGACGCGCGCATTCCTGACTCCATCGCGGTGCAAATGGCAGAAATTTTCTCTGGTGACATTGACTTCCACCGCGCGCTGCGCAAGGGCGACCGTTTTTCTGTGGTCTATGAGACCCTCGAAGGCGATGGCGAACCCCTGCGTGCGGGGCGGGTACTCAGCACAGAATTTGTCAATGCTGGCAAAACCTTCCAGGCGATGTGGTTCCAAGAATCAGTGGACGCTGGCAAGCCCGCGACCACAGACCAGGCCAAAGGCAGTTACTACACGCTAGCGGGCGAGAGCTTGCGTCGCGCATTCTTGGCTTCACCCATGGCGTTTTCTCGCGTCACCAGCGGTTTTGCCATGCGTTTCCACCCCATTTTGCAAACCTGGCGCGCGCACTTGGGCGTCGACTACGGCGCAGCCACCGGCACGCCGGTGCGCACCGTGGGAGATGGTGTGGTCGAGTTCTCCGGGATGCAAAACGGCTTTGGCAATGTAGTCATCGTGAAACACAATGGCAGCAACACTACCGTTTACGCGCACTTGAGCAAAATCAATGTTCGCGCCGGGCAGCGGGTGCAGCAAGGTGAAAACATTGGCCTGGTAGGCGCTACGGGGTGGGCCACCGGGCCACACCTGCATTTTGAGTTTCGCGTAAACGGTGTGCATAAAGACCCGCTCACCCTAGCCCGCGGCAACGCCTCCTTACCCCTGGCAACGTCAGTCAAGCTGCTGTTTGACAAGGCCGCGCAATCGGCGCGCACGCAACTCAGCGCTGCCGCGCAGGTGCAAGTCGGCCACGTCCAATAGAGGGTAGTGCCGGTGCAAACGCAGGCGATGTTCATCGGCCTGATGTCGGGCACCTCCATGGACGGCGTCGACGGCGTGCTGGCTAACTTCGACGATCACAACGGCCCCGTCTCCATACTGGCCAGTGCCAGCCGACCGTTCCCGCCAGCACTACGCGTCGAACTATTGAGCCTCAACACCCCAGGGGATAACGAACTACATCGCGCCGCCTTGGCGGCCAATGCGCTGGTGCAGATCTATGCGCAGGTGGTTGCTGAATTGTTGGCCAGCGGCCAGGTGCAAGCCAGCGACGTGAGGGCTATCGGCGCCCATGGACAGACGGTGCGCCACCGGCCGCAAGAATTTGACAACACCGGTTACACCCTGCAACTCAACCAACCGGCCTTATTGGCAGAGCTGTGCGGCATCGACGTGGTGGCCGACTTTCGCAGCCGCGATGTTGCAGCCGGAGGACAAGGCGCCCCACTGGTGCCGCCGTTTCACCGTGCGATGTTTGGCCACGCCAGCCAGGCTCGGGCAGTACTCAACATCGGCGGCATCTCCAACATCACGCTCCTACCCGGAGCGCAAACTGCGACCGATGCGCCGCTGATTGGCTTTGACTGCGGACCGGGCAATGCGCTGATGGACGCCTGGTGCCAATTGCACACCGGCGTGGCATTTGATGACCGGGGCCAGTGGGGCGCGACAGGCGCAGTACACGCGGGTTTGCTATCGGCTTTGCAAGACGATGCGTTTTTTGCCAAGCCACCACCCAAAAGCACCGGACGCGACCTGTTCAACATGCCGTGGCTGTGCCAGCGCCTGCAGGGCATGGAAGGGATTGCGCCGCAGGACGTGCAGGCCACGCTGACCCAGCTAACTGCCTGGGCCTGCGCGCGCGCCTTGCAATGGGGGCCTCAGACCTGCGAACTGCTGATAGTGTGCGGCGGCGGTGCGCACAACGATGGCCTGATGCAAAGACTGCAAACCGCCATAGGTTCCACCCAGCTTTGCAGTTCCGCCGACGTCGGCGTGTCCCCAACCGAGGTGGAAGCGCTGGCTTTTGCCTGGCTGGCACAGCAGACCTTAATGCGCAAAACGGCCAGTCTGCCAAGCGTTACGGGCGCACAAGGCGCCCGTATCTTAGGAGCGGTTTACCCCGCTTAGGTGTTTTTGGCGGCTTCGGGCGTTAGGTCGAGAACGACGATCCGCAACCGCAAGTGGTGGTGGCATTCGGGTTTTTGATCACGAACTGCGCGCCTTGCAGGTCTTCTTTGTAGTCGATCTCAGCACCCACCAGGTACTGGTAGCTCATCGCGTCAATCAGCAAGGACACGCCATTTTTGGTCATGGTGGTGTCGTCTTCGTTGGTGATTTCGTCAAAGGTAAAGCCGTATTGGAAGCCGGAGCATCCGCCACCCTGGACAAAGACACGTAATTTAAGTTCGTTATTGCCCTCTTCGGCGATCAGGTCGGCCACTTTGGCGGCTGCGCTGTCGGTAAACAGGATGGGGGCAGGCATTTCGGCGGGCATGGATTCAGCGAGTGCGCTCATTGGTAACTCCGAAAAATGAGGTAAAACGTAATAGTAATGTAGTTTACTCGGGAATCGTTTCAATCCCCAATTGACTCGGATGCCAGTGTGGGCTTTGCCGCAGAACCCAGCAGGGGAGTGAGTCGACCGGCGATCAAGGCCCCCTGGTGCATTTCAAGGGCACCGTACTCCACATCGCCCTCAATGCGGGCATTGGGTTGGAGTTCGAGCATCAAGCGCGCTTTCACCGCACCATTGACACTGCCATTGATGATGATGTGGTCGGCCAAGATCGCGCCGGTAACGGCTGCCGACTCCGCAATCACCAAAATACTGGCGTTGCCGTCTACAGGGGAAATATTGCCGATGATCTCGCACTCCACCCGCAGCCCTTCGGCGAAATAGATATCACCCACCACGCGTGCGCCTTGTGCGACCAAACTTTTGAGTGGCGGTTGCTTTTTCTTGTTGAACATCGAAGTCCTTTTGTCGGTTAAACGGGCTTGGCCTGGCGCCTAAAGCTTGATCGAATGGGTGGCCCGTACCACCGTGCCCTCCAGCACGCGTGCGGTAACACCTTTTACAAGCACCTGGGCCGGCACTTCAAAAGTCCCCTCCAAGCGCCCGTACTGGGAAACTTTGAGCGCTGCGCTGGCGCCGGGCTGAGTGCTATTCCAGGGTTTCCCGTTGAGAGTGCCACTGAAACTGACTTCCAGCGAGCCCACCAGCTCCGGTGCGTTCTTCTTGTTTTGTATCACCAGCACCTGCCAGCGGATTTTGCCATTATCCAGCGACTCCGCCTGCAGGCCCCGGATCGCCACCGGATCCGTAGACGCGGTCGGAATCAGCTTTTCGAAAAACCCAAGGTCGTCGCGCAAGCGGCGGTTGTCTTCTTCAAGCTGCTTGACCTGCGTGGCGATGCGCTCGGTGGATGCTTTTTCTGCCGCCACCAAAGCCCCGGCCGTATTGGCGATCGATTGGGCCTGAATCCGCTGTTCTTTTGCCTCGTCGAGTTCAGTCTTCATGGTTTGCGCCTGGGCACGCAATTGCAGCAACTCAGCCTGGCTGCCGTTTTCCAGGCCCGCAATATCACGGCCAAATTCAAATGCCCACAGGCCAATGGCCGCACAAAAACCAAACACCAAAGCCACAATGGCCCAGCGCACCGGCCAAGGTAAGGCGCTGCGCACCGACATGCGTGGGGCACTAATGGTTAGGCGGCGGCGTAAGAGTCGAAATCGCACGAATGTGAGCTCCCAAAAAACAAAAAACCGCCCAAGCAGTGCCCGGGCGGCCTTTTTGCATATCCGGTGAGGGATTAACGCTTGGAGAACTGCTTGCGACGGCGTGCGCCGTGGAAGCCGACCTTTTTACGTTCGACTTCGCGCGCGTCACGCGTCACGAAGCCGGCTTGGCTCAGCATGGGCTTAAGCGTTGCATCGTAGTCGATCAGGGCGCGGGTAATGCCGTGGCGAGTCGCACCGGCTTGACCCGACTCACCACCACCAGCCACGTTGACCATGATGTCGAAGGTTTCGGCATGGTTGGTCAAAAACAAGGGCTGCTTGCAAATCATGATCGAGGTGGCGCGACCGAAGAAGTTTTCGATCGGCTTGCCATTGACAATGATTTGGCCCGAACCCTTTTTCAGGAATACGCGGGCGACGCTGGATTTGCGACGGCCGGTACCATTGTTCCATTCACCGATCATTTGGCGGACTCCCTTTTAACTGCATTGGCAGAAATGCCGGCAATTTCCAACACTTTGGGCTGCTGGGCGGTATGGGGATGCTCAGCACCACCGTACACCTTGAGCTTCTTGATCATGGCGTAGCCCAAAGGGCCTTTAGGCAGCATGCCCTTAACGGCTTTTTCCAAAGCGCGGCCAGGAAAACGTGACTGCATATCGCGGAAATTGATCGCGGAGATACCACCTGGGTA
>CAMDKE010000138.1 GCA_945901215.1 Comamonas sp. lk | reverse complement strand
ACCTGTGACCATCAGTGCCACACCGCCGCGCGCGCGCTCGGCGTAAAACGCGGCCATGCGCTCAAAGCCGTTTTTGGCCTCTTCCAGGCCCACGTGCATGGAACCCATGAGGACACGGTTTTTGAGCGTCGTAAAGCCCAGGTCTAAGGGGCTAAGCATCAGCGGGTAGGCGGTCATGGATGGTCTCTCTCAGGGTCGATTCGGTACGCAAGCGTTTTTGGTGCGAAGCGAGTTTAGGCCAGCGCTGCCAGCCCGAAATTGCTTTGTGCGACACAGGCACTTAGCCCGCTGCGCAGCGCATGAACCACAGCAGCCTAATCGCTTGCTTCGTCCTCTCGCTTGGCCGCGTCGCGTTCGGCCCTCGTGGCCGGACGGGCAATTTTTTTCAACCGCACCATGCGTGCGTGCGCGATCCCGTCTTTTTTGATCTGACGTTCGGCGTCGATTTTTTGCCCTACGGCCAACCACTGCGCGAATTCTTCGGGCGTCTCCAAAGTAAGACGCCCCAAGCTGCCCGCGCGAAAGTCGTAAATCGCAATCTCTGCCGCCTTTTGCAGGTTGATACGACCACCCGACTGCAAGGCGCCGCGCTTTTTGCCAATGGCGCCCAGTAGTTCCTCGTCGCTCATGCTGGAGACGCCCTCGATCTTGTAGCGCGCCTCCACTTCGTTGGGGTAGTGTTGGCGCAGGTAGTCCAGCAGCTCCAGCGCCACTTCTTCTTCATTGAAGGCGTTGCGCCCGATGGCGCCGCTGGCGGCCAGGTTGTAGCCGCTCTTGGCCACGATGATGCGCGGCCACAGAACGCCGGGCGTGTCGTAGAGGTAAAAGTCGTCGGCAATGGTGATGCGCTGCTCGGTTTTGGTTACACCCGCCTCGTCGCCGGTTTTGGCCGATCGCTTGCCTTTGAGGGTGTTAATCAGCGTGGACTTGCCCACATTGGGAATGCCGCAAATCAGCACGCGCATGGGTTTGGCCATGCCGCCGCGTTTCGGTGCCAGCGTGTGGCAAGCCGCCACCAGTGCGCGCGCGGGCGTGGTCATGCTGGCGTCCAGCCCCAAAGCCTGCACGCCGGCTTGGGCCTTGTAGTGCTCCAGCCACAGCGCGGTGCGCGCGGGATCGGCCAGGTCTTGCTTGTTGAGTACCTTGAGTGTGGGCTTGGAGCTGGTGATGTCGGACAGCATAGGGTTGGCGCTGGAGCCGGGCAGGCGCGCGTCCAGCAGCTCAATAACCACGTCAATGTCTTTGATGCGCTCGCCAATGGCCTTGCGCGTGAGGTGCATGTGGCCGGGAAACCATTGGATGGCCATGTTCTTGTTCTCTCAATTGCTTCGGGGAGCATCCATTGTCCGGCACTTTAGGCCGGCCGCCCCAAGCACAAGCCCGAGGCGCCCGCGCAAAACTAGATTTGCGCCACGGGCTGGCCCAGGCGCTGGGGCGACAGGTACTGTTCCAGGTAGCGGTCAAAGGGCAGGCTGTCGGCCTGCTCCGTCTCATGTTGCGCCAAACGGGATGCCTCTGCCAGTTGCTGAAAGTGGGCCAGCGCATGGGCCGCAAGGGGAATAGCCAACTCTTGCGCCTTGGTTTGCGCCGAGTGCCCTCTGGCAAAGGCGGAAAACGAACCGCCAAAGTCCTGCTCCATAGAGCGCAGCACGCGCGCCGAGGGCAGGGTGTCGGGGTGTTGCAGTGCGTGTTCGGCGTGCGCGACTGCATCCTGGTAGTCCGAGCTGCCGTGGGCGACGTCCAGAGCCTGTGCCACAGGCGCCAAGGCGTGTACCAGCTCCAGACCCCAGTCGCGCAAGGCCACGGTGGCGTCGCCGCGCTGCAATTGCAGGCCCGGCTCGCGTCCGCGTTCGGCCACGCACTGCTGGTTGCGCGCCATGGCGGCAATTTCTTGGGGCGAATCATCGGGGCTGGGCTGGCTTAGGCAGTGCAGCAAGAACACATCCAAAAAACGCAAAGTGCGCGCGTTGATGCCCACGGGCTCAAACGGGTCCAGGTCCATGAGACGCACCTCCACGTACTCCACACCCCGCTCGCGCAGCGCGTGCAAGGGCCGCTCACCTTGAAAGATCACGCGCTTGGGCCGGATGGTGCCGTAGAACTCGTTCTCGATTTGCAGCAGGCTGGTGCTTAGTTGCCGAAAATGCCCATCGGGCGCGCGCACGCCAATGGCTTGGTAGGACGCATAGGGCACGGTGAGCGCCTGGTGCAGCGAGGCGGCGTAGCCCTCTAGGCTGTTGTAACTAACCGCCAACGCGCTTTGTGCGTCGCTCTGGTAGCCCAGGCGGCCCATGCGCAGCGAGGTGGCGTAGGGCAAGCCCATGGTGCCCGGATGCAGCATCTGCAGCGAATGGCTGCGCCCCTGCACAAAGGACTCGCACACGGCGGGCGACGCGCCAAACAGGTACAGCAACAAAAACGCATGGCGGCGGAAGTTGCGGATCAACCCAAAATAGGCCTGGCTTGACACATCGGGCATGGACCAGTTGTAGTGGATGCCGGATATGGTTTGCATGCGCCGCCCATAGCGGTAACCCAGGCCACTGCGGTACACGGTCTTGGCCATTCCGACATTGGAGCTACCGTACTGGCCCAGGGGAATCGTATCGTCGCTAGGCAGTTTGCACGGCATGCTGGACACCCACAAGATTTCGTCGCCCATGGATTGCAGGGTGAACTTTTGCACCTCGCGCAGCTCGTCAATGCACGTCTGCACGCCCGTGTGTACGCCGGTAATGAGCTCGACCTGCGACTCGCTGAAATCGGTGGTGATATGCGGATGCGTGAGCGCCGAGCCCAAATCCAATGGGTGCGGGCTCATGGCCAGCGCACCATCGGGCTCGCAGCGCAGGCTTTCTTTTTCTATGCCCCGGCGAATGCCGAGCAATTGCTGCGGGCTCATACAGCCGGGGGCGGGTTTGCTTTCAATCATGCCAACAGGCCCTCGTAGTCCATCCAACGGCTATGAAGTTAGCACAGTCGCGTGTAAGTGGGGTGCAAGGGGGCAATTACAAGCCGTGCCAAGGCTTTGAAAGCACGAGGCGCAGGCCCCCTTAGGTCAAATGCTGGCTGGCGCGGCTAATCTCAAACGCACCCTGGGCGGCACCGCTGGCGGGCACGCTGGCGCGGCTTCCGTCCATCACTGCGCCTAGAGCGTCCTGCAAGCGCTCGGGCGCATCGCGCTCCAAGCCGATCCAGCTTCCCTGTGTCAGGGTAATTTGCGCTGCTTCCACGCTGCCTGCACCTGCGCACAAGATGGTGCGGGTGGGCGCGTCCTGGCCCACCAACACCAGCATGGCGGGCACAACGGCCTCGGGCTTGAGTGCGGCCAGCACCTGGGCGGGCATCAGGTCTTCGGTCATGCGCGTGGCAGCGGTGGGCGCCAGGCAATTAACGTGGATATGGTGCTTGGCGCCTTCGATGGAGAGGGTTTGCATCAAGCCCACCAGCGCCATCTTGGCTGCTCCGTAGTTGCTCTGGCCAAAATTGCCATACAAGCCGCTGCTTGATGTAGTCATGAGAATGCGGCCATATTTTTGCGCCACCATGTGCGGCCACACAGCCTTGGTGCAATGCACTGCGCCCATCAGGTGTACGTCCATCACCATGCGAAAGTCATCAAGCTCCATCTTGGCGAAGCTTTTGTCGCGCAAGATACCGGCGTTGTTGACCAAGATATCCACCCGACCCCAGGCGTCCACCGCGTGTTGCACCATGGCCTGAACGGCTGCAAAGTCGGTTACCGAGGCGCCGTTGGCCATGGCTACGCCCCCAGCAGCCTCGATTTCAGCCACCACTGCCTGCGCGGCCGACACCGAACCACCCGAACCGTCGCGCGCACCGCCCAGGTCATTGACCACCACCTTGGCGCCGCGCGCGGCCAGCGCCAGCGCATGCAGGCGCCCCAAACCACCACCCGCACCGGTCACAATGGCTACACGGTCTTTAAAGTCCAGGCCCATAAAATTCTCCAACTGGGTTGCAAAAGGCCATAGCGGCCCAAAAACAAGGGCTGACTCTACTGCACAGCGCTCACCGTCCGTCCCCCCCCCGCAACCCATGCGACAAACTTGGTGACACCCATGGAACTCAACTCCGACATCCCCACTGCACCCCCGCGCGACGCAGCCACCGTGGTTTTGCTGCGCGACGGCGCACAGGGCCTGGAGGTTTTTTTGGTCAAGCGCCACGGCTTGTCCGACGTGTTGGGCGGCGCCTATGTGTTTCCGGGCGGAAAGCTCGACGCCGCCGACTGCGAGGCAGCGCACCACGCCCGCTTTGACCGCGCACCCCAGGATTTGCATGTGTCCTTGGGAGAAAGCGAGACCGACCAGGCCACGGCCTGCGGTCTTTTCGTGGCCGCGCTGCGTGAAACGTTTGAAGAATCCGGGGTCTTGTTTGCAGATGCCAGCGGGCCAGGAAGCCCCAAGGCAGGAGACAGTTCCGACTTTCATACCCGCTTGGCCGGGCAACAACTGCACCTGCACACCAGCGCGGTGCAGCCCTGGACGCGCTGGATCACGCCGCGCATGCCCTCAGTGACCAATAAGCGCTTTGACACCCGATTTTTTATTGCTGCCATGCCAGTGGGCCAATTGGCGGGGCACGACAACGTGGAAACCACCCAAAGCGCCTGGCTGGCGCCGCGCATGGCGCTGCAGCAGTACTGGAGCCGGGAGATCGAACTTGCACCACCACAAATCATGAGCCTGGCGCATCTGTCGCGCCACGCCACGGTGGCCAGTGCGATGGCCGAGGCCGCCGCGCGCAAACCGCCCGTCATCATGCCCGAGGCCTTTAACGAGGGCGGCACGCGGGTTGTTTGCTACCCGGGCGACCCACAGCATTCGGTGACTGCGCGTGCCATGCCCGGGCCCTCCCGCCTGTTTTGGCGTAACAAGCGCTTCGAGCCCGCGCAGGGGTTTGAATCGCTCTTTAGCTAAACCGCTTTCAATAGGCAGGGTCAATCACGGACATTGATCCAGCCAATTAGACGCCGACATGGGAGCGGGTTAAGCTGACGCGGTCTTTGGCAAATTCTTGCTCAAAGCAAACGCGTTTTTTTAACCCTCCAAGGAGATTCCCATGGCAGCACTCAAAGGCTCCAAAACGGAAGACAACCTGAAAGCCGCCTTCGCAGGCGAGTCTCAGGCCAACCGCCGTTACCTGTATTTCGCGAACAAAGCTGACGTCGAAGGTCAGCCTGACGTGGCAGCCCTGTTCCGTTCCACCGCTGAAGGTGAAACAGGGCACGCCCATGGCCACCTCGAGTGGCTTGAGCAATGCGGCGACCCCGCAACCGGCATGCCTTTTGGCGCCACCCGTGACAACCTGGCCTCTGCGGTGGCCGGTGAGACCCACGAGTACACCGACATGTACCCCGGCATGGCCAAAACGGCCCGTGACGAAGGCCATGACGAAGTAGCTGACTGGTTTGAAACCTTGGCCAAGGCCGAGCGCTCACACGCCAACCGCTACGCCAAAGCATTGGCCGAGCTGGTCGACTGATCGTGCCGCGCCAGCCCCAAAAGGACTGGCGCGCGTAAATCATCTGGGTTGGGCATTGCTTGCAGCGCCCAACCCAGATCATTTTTCTGACGCTCCCGACATACAAGGTGCACCATGGCAACCGAAGGCAATCTGCAGGCTCCCACTCGCCACCCCATCGACTGGAAGGGGCCGGACTACTACAACGAAGCGTCTGTGTTCCACGAAATGGAGCGCATTTTTGACATCTGCCACGGCTGCCGCCGCTGTGTAAGCCTGTGCGGCTCCTTTCCCACCCTGTTCGACTTGGTGGACGAGAGCAAAACAATGGAAGTCGACGGTGTAGACAAGCAAAACTACTGGAAAGTGGTCGACCAGTGCTATTTGTGCGACCTGTGCTACCTGACCAAGTGCCCCTATGTGCCGCCACACGAGTTCAATTTGGATTTCCCGCACACCATGCTGCGCGCCAAGGCGATCAAGTTCAAAAAGGGCGAAGTCAGCACGGGCGAAAAACTGCTGGCCAGCACCGATTTGCATGGCTCATTTGCTGGCATTCCCATCGTGGTGCAGGCGGTCAATGCGGTCAATAAGACGCAAATGGCCCGTAACGTGATGGAGTCCACCTTGGGCGTCGACAAAGACGCCTGGCTACCCACCTTGGCGACCAAAAAATTTCGCTCCAGCGCTCCGAAAGCCAAGTCCACCGTGGTGCAAGATGGCGCCAAAACACCGGGCAAGGTGGCAATTTTCGCAACCTGCTACATCAATTACAACGAGCCCGGCATCGGTCTGGATTTGCTAAAAATCCTGGACCACAACGCCGTGCCTTACGTCATTGTGAACAAGGAAAAATGCTGCGGCATGCCCAAGCTGGAGCTTGGTGACCTGGACGCGGTCAACACCAGCAAAGAAGCCAATATCCCGGTGCTAGCGCGCTATGCCAAAGAGGGTTATGCCATTTTGGCGGCAGTACCGAGTTGCGCGCTGATGTTCAAGCAGGAAATCCCGCTCATGTACCCGCAAGACGCCGACGTGCAGCTGGTCAAAGAGCACATGTGGGATCCGTTTGAATACCTGATGCAGCGCAAACGCGATGGCCTGCTGCAAACCGAATTCAGTACACCGTTGGGCAATGTAAGCTACCAGATCCCCTGCCACGGTCGTGTGCAAAACATTGGCAAAAAGACCGAAGAGATGCTCAAAATGGTGCCAGGCACCACCGTGAACACGCTGGAGCGCTGCTCCGGCCACGCCGGCACTTTTGGCGTGAAAAAGGCATACCACCAGCAGGCGATGAAGATTGGCAAGCCACTATTCAAAGCGATGGCCAATATGAAAGACGGCAGCAAACCCGACTTCATCAGTTCTGACTGTCCGCTCGGTGGACACCATATTGCCCAAGGCTTCGAGGTCAACGGTCTGGGTGCGCCCGAGCTGCAGCACCCCTTGAGCCTGATTGCCAAAGCCTACGGCCTGAAATAGTTTGACCTGCGAGAAAACCACCATGCAACTGACCGGAAATATCACCCCTGAGAGCCTCATGACCTTGGAGGCCTATACCAAATACCGCAAAACCCACAAGGCCGAGGTCATGGCCCACCGCAAGCTGCGCAGTGTGCGCCTGGGCGAGAACATCAACTTGCAGTTTGAGAGCGAAACCACCATCCGCTACCAAATCCAAGAAATGCTGCGCATAGAGAAGATTTTTGAAGAAGAAGGCATCCTGCAGGAAATTGAGGCCTACGCCCCCCTCATGCCTGACGGCAGCAACTGGAAGGCCACCATGCTGCTGGAATACCCCGACATCAACGAACGA
>CAMDKE010000137.1 GCA_945901215.1 Comamonas sp. lk | reverse complement strand
GGTTGACTCAAGCGTCTGGATTGACTATCTGCGTGGCAATGCGACGCCGCAAGCGGAAAAGCTCGATGCCCTCTTGGGCGCCGTGCCACTGGCCATCGGCGACTTGATACTGGCGGAAGTGCTGCAGGGTTGTTCGACCGATCGAGAGTTCAGCGAGGTTAAGCGAACCCTCTCAGCGCTGCATACCGTCAACCTGGGTGGCTTTGAACTCGCCATTGAAGCGGCCCAGAACTTTCGAAAGCTGCGAGCGCTGGGGTTCACGGTGCGCAAGACTATTGACACTGTGATTGCGACGCGCTGCATTGTCGACGGGCTGGAGTTGCTGCACAGTGACCGGGACTTTGACCCGTTTGCTCAGCACCTGGGGCTGAGGTGCGTTCGGTGTGAATACTGACAGTTGAGGCCACCGGCGCTTACGCATTCAGTGGTCTTCGCTCAACAATCCGTTGCGCGTTGACCGAAAGGTCCAGCCCGCCGCCAGTAGTGGTAGCGCCAAGCAGTCCCAAACCCTGCCTTGCGATACAAGCCCTGAGCCACCAGGTTGTCATCCTCCACCTGCAAAAACACACGGTGCACGCCTTGCGCCGCCGCGTGCGCAGCCAGGCCTGCCAGGATGCGTGAGGCCAAGCCCCGGCCCCGGGCACCGGGCGCGGTGCGCATGCCGTGGATGCTGAGCCAGCCTTGGCTGAACGACCCGGTGCCCGCCGCCAGCGCCTGGCCGCCTTCGCTCACATGGGCATACACGACATGGCGGCTGCGGCTGAGCAGTTGCACGCGGTGGGCGCCGTCCACCGGGTCAAAGCCTTCTGCGGTGTAGACCGAGGCCCAAGGCGTGCTGGGCGATGCGCTTAGCGTGGCTGCACCCGGCAGCGCCAGGTCCAACAGTCCGACCAGTTCTGCCACCTGCACCAGCACGCCATGCTGCCCCGTGTAGCCCATGGTGCGCAGCGCGTTGCCTATGTCAGGGCAAATCAAACTCTCGGGCAAGCGAAACACCGTGGGTCGGTGGCGCTGCTGGTAATGCGCTTCAATTTGTTGCAACACGGGCACTGAAAGCGGCGTGTGTGCCAGCGGCACGGCGCTTTGCGCACGGCCCACGGGCAGGGGGTCGTAGGGCAGAAGCCAGCCGGGAACCTCGTGCACTTCGGCCGGGCACACGGCGTCCAAAGTGGCGCGTTCAATGGACGCAATATCAGCGGGGCTTGTCATGCGCCCCATTGTGGCGCAGGGGCTGCCCTAAACTCGGCGCCCTGTATGACCCTTGCTGTACCCGCTTTCTGCCCCAACGCTTGCGAGGACGACGCCCCCGCCCTAGTGCTGGGCTTCGAATCGTCGTGCGACGAAACCGGCGTGGCGTTGGTTGCCATGCGCACAGGCGAGGTGCCGGTGCTGCTGGCCCACGCCTTGTACAGCCAGGTGGAGATGCACGAGGCTTTTGGCGGCGTGGTGCCCGAGCTGGCCAGCCGCGACCACATCCGCCGCGTGCTGCCGCTGACCACCGAGGTGCTGGAAAGGTCGGGCCACCAGCTCGCTGACGTGGACGTGGTGGCCTACACGCGCGGCCCGGGTCTGGCCGGGGCTTTGTTGGTGGGCGCGGGCGTGGCCTGCGCGCTGGCCGCCGCCCTGGACAAACCGGTGCTGGGCGTGCACCACTTGGAGGGGCATTTGCTGTCGCCGTTTTTAAGCGCCGACCCGCCGGAGTTTCCGTTTGTGGCGCTGCTGGTGTCCGGCGGCCACACCCAGCTGATGCGGGTGGACGGCGTGGGCCGCTACGAACTGCTGGGCGAAACCATTGACGACGCCGCAGGCGAAGCCTTTGACAAGTCCGCCAAACTCATGGGCCTGGGTTACCCCGGCGGCCCCGCGCTGGCGGCGCTGGCCGAGCAGGGCGACCCGCAGGCATATGCCTTGCCGCGCCCTTTGCTGCACAGCGGCAACCTGGATTTTTCTTTCGCGGGGCTCAAAACCGCCGTGCTGGTGCAGTCCCAAAAAATGGTGGCGGCGCAGGCGGCGCTGGTGTGGGATGGCGCGCAAGCGGGCGCCAAGCTGGCCTCGGGCGCAACGCCGGGCTTTGAGAGGCTGCCCTTGCAAGCCCGCGCCAACCTTGCCGCGTCCACCCAGGCGGCGATTGCCGATGTGCTGGTCAAAAAATCGCTCATCGCGCTCAAAACCACGGGCCTCAAACGCCTGGTGGTGGCTGGAGGCGTGGGGGCCAACAAAAGCCTGCGCGCTCAGCTGAACGAAGAATGTGCCAAGCGCGGCGTGCGCGTGCACTACCCCGAGCTGCATTTGTGCACCGACAACGGCGCCATGATCGCCATGGCTGCGGCGATGCGCTTGCAAAGTGGCGTGCAGGCGGCGGGAAAAGACTACGCCTTTGATGTCAAGCCCCGCTGGCCCCTGCACGCCCTGTAAGTGCGGTACAGCCTTTGCTTGCGCCGGGGCTAGAGCAAGTTAGCCAATCGCTAGTTCGGTCGCCTTGCTCACCGGCACCAGCTTGACCAAGGCCAGACTCAGCACGCCGTTTTCCAGCTTGGCGCTGCTGGCGGCGGTGTCAATCTCTTGCCCGAATTCGTAGGCAGCGCGGTAGCGCCTAGGGGCGTCTTCTTTGGAATCGATGCGCACAATCGCGCCTTCGATCCGAATGCTTAACTGTTCTTTAACGATGCCCGGCACGTCCAGCGTGAGCGAGAACTGTTTTTCATCTTGGCCTGTCTCAGCGTCTTTTGCGCTGGCGCTGCGGTTGGTAGCGAGGGTTTTCTCCAAGAAATGGGCGGCGGAGTTACCCGCCTGGGCGTAGACGCGCCGACGCAGGGGATGGGCAAAAGCCGCGCTAAGTCCAGGGGTTAAAGGGGAGGGGGTGGTGGCAAAAAACATAGGGGCTCCAAGTACACTGAGCAGCCCCCACAGCAGGGGCCGCATGGACCAGAGGTGCGCTCGTTCTTTGGCAATTCAAGCTTGTTTTTTGCATGTTTATTCTTTCCCTGCGGGCCTTGAAATCGCTTGCTAAGGCGCTACGTGCGCTTGTTTTTCTCAGCGTGGGCGGCGTCTTCGTGGCCCAGGCGCAGACGGCCCCAGCCCTCAAACTCGCCTTGATCGAAGGCCTCAGCGGCGCCAACGGCAACGGCGGTGAGGCGGTGTTTCGCAATCTGGTGTGGGCTGTGGAGCGGGTCAACGCCCGCGGTGGGGTGGCTGCTGCCGGTGCCGCCGCCCCCAAGCAACTGCTGGCGCTGGAGCGCTACGACAGCAAGGGCCAGACCGAAGAGGCGCTGTCCAACCTGCGTCTGGCAATCGACAACGGGGCGCGCGTAGTGTTGCAAGGCAACTCCTCGGCCACGGCGGCGGCGCTGATCGACGCCATCAACAAACACAACGAACGCGAGCCTGACAAACGCGTGCTTTTCCTGAACTATTCGGCGGTGGACCCGGCGCTGACCAATGAGAAATGCAGCTTTTGGCATTTCCGCTTTGACGCCCACGCCGACATGCGTATGGGAGCACTCATGCAGGTGCTGCGGGAAGACCAGTCGCTCAAGAGCGTTTACCTGATTGGCCAGGATTACAGTTTTGGCCAAAGCGTGCTGCGCGAGGCTAAACGCCAGTTGGCGCAGCAGCGCCCGGACATCCGCATTGCCGGGGAAGAGTTGCACCCTATGCTGCGCATCAAAGACTTTGCCCCTTATATGGCCAAGATCAAGGCCAGCGGCGCCCAGGCGGTCATCACCGGTAATTTCAGCGCCGACCTGACTTTGCTGGTCAAGGCTGCTAAAGAAGCGGGGTTTGAGGGCAAGTTTTACACCTTTTACGGCAACGCCCTTGGCGCGCCTGCTGCCATTGGCGAGGCTGGCGTGGGTCGGGTGTTGGCGGTGGCTGACTGGCTGCCCAATGTGCAAACCAAGGGCTCCGAGGCCTTTTACAAATCCTTCCGTGCCCGTTTCCCCCAGCCCGAAGACGACTATCTGCACATGCGCATGCAGCTCATGATCGAGGCCCTGGCCCAGTCGCTCGACGCTGCAGGCCGCACGGCCAAGCCCGGCATGCCGCTGGATGTGGTGGCACTGGCCGGTGCGCTGGAACAGGCCCAAGCCACGCTTGGCGGACAAAGCGGCGCCGTGCGCGCCGCCGACCACCAGTTCCAGCAAGCGCTGGTGGTGGGCCTGATGGAGCGCCAAGGCGCGCCCGGCGTCCAGTTTGACGTTGAAGGCTCGGGCTACGGCTTCAAAGTGGTCAAAACCCTGTCCGCCCAAGCGGCGGCGCAACCCAGCAACTGCAATATGCAGCGCTTTTAAGCACAGCGGCCCTGGGTTTGGGTGCGGCCGCGCCGCGCCTTAAGAGTCCCCGGTCTGACAGCGGCTATACTTGCCAGGCTTCGCTCACAGCGCGGCGCACGTTTGCAGCAGTTCCAGCCGCAATCGCAAGTTCTATTTATTCATCAGGAAATAAGAAACATGATCGCATCCAGCATCAAAGCTGCCGTTGTTAGCGACAACGCCCGTAAAGTCGGTGATACCGGTAGCCCAGAAGTGCAAGTGGCACTATTGACGGCCCGTATTAACGAACTCACCCCCCACTTCAAGACCCACGCCAAAGACCACCACGGTCGCCGGGGCTTGTTGCGCATGGTGAGCCGCCGCCGTAAATTGCTCGACTACCTCAAGGGCAAAGACGCGGACCGTTACACCGCACTGATCGCCAAATTGGGCCTGCGCAAGTAATCGACAAGAACAGAATAAACGCCTGAGTTAGGTCACTAGCTCAGGCGTTTTTTACTTCGGAGACGGCCAAAACAGTACGAAGCTGTGTCATTCCAGAGATATTTTTGCCAAGTGACTCTGGAATGGCATCGTGGACTGTGAGGTTGTTTCTGGGCTTGAGCGAGGTGGCCTGCACCTCCTATTGACTCTTGATGGGCCTTTGTGGGCCCGCTGAAAAACCGAGACACACCATGACAATGTTTAAAAAAGTGAGTAAAAGCTTCCAGTGGGGCCAGCACACGGTCACCATGGAAACCGGCGAAATCGCCCGCCAGTCCACCGGCGCTGTGCTGCTGGACATGGATGGCACCGTGGTTTTGGCCACTGTGGTCGCCAAGACCGAAGGCAAAGCCGGCCAAGACTTCTTCCCCCTGACGGTGGATTACCTGGAAAAGAGCTACGCGGCAGGCAAGATCCCCGGCAGCTTCTTCAAGCGCGAAGGCCGCCCCAGCGAGTTTGAGACGCTGACCAGCCGTCTCATCGACCGCCCGATTCGCCCCCTGTTCCCCGAAGGCTTCTTTAACGAAGTGCACGTGGTGGTCCACACCGTGTCCCTGAACCCTGAAGTCGATGCCGACATCGCTGCCTTGATCGCTGTGAGCGCCGCCTTGTCCATCAGCGGCGTTCCTTTCAATGGCCCCATTGGCGCAGCCCGCGTGGGTTACGTCAACGGCGCCTATGTGCTCAACCCCGGCCAGACCCAGCGCAAGGATTCCATCCTTGACCTGGTGGTAGCTGGCACCGAAGCCGCCGTGTTGATGGTAGAAAGCGAAGCGCAGCAACTGTCCGAAGAAATCATGCTTGGCGCCGTCGTATTCGGTCACGAGCAAGGCAATATTGCTGTCAACGCCATCCATGAGCTGGTGCGTGACGCTGGCAAACCGCTGTGGGACTGGAAAGCCCCTGCTAAGGACGAAGCGCTGATCGCCAAGATCGACGTGTTGGCCAAGGACAAGCTGGTTGCCGCCTACCAAATCCGCAACAAGCAAGCCCGCACCCAGGCCTGCCGCAGCGCGTACTCCGAAGTCATGTCGGCCCTCAAGGCCGAAGGTTCGTCGTTTGACAGCGTGGCCGTGGAAGGCCTGTTGTTCGAAATCGAAGCCAAGATCGTGCGCAGCCAGATTCTGGCCGGTGAGCCCCGCATTGACGGCCGCGACACCCGCACCGTGCGCGCCATTGAAATCCGCAACGGCGTGCTGCCCCGCACCCACGGTTCGGCCCTGTTTACCCGCGGCGAAACCCAGGCCTTGGTCGTTACGACCCTGGGCACGGAGCGCGACGCGCAGCGTATTGACGCCCTGAGCGGCGACTACGAAGACCGCTTCATGCTGCACTACAACATGCCTCCGTTTGCCACCGGCGAAACCGGTCGCGTGGGCACGCCCAAGCGCCGCGAAATCGGCCACGGCCGTTTGGCCAAGCGCGCGCTCATCGCCTGCTTGCCTTCCAAAGAAGACTTCCCCTACACCATGCGTGTGGTGTCGGAAATTACCGAGTCCAATGGTTCCTCGTCGATGGCTTCGGTCTGCGGCGGCTGCTTGTCGCTAATGGACGCTGGCGTGCCTATGAAAGCGCACGTGGCCGGTATTGCCATGGGCCTGATCAAGGAAGACAACCGCTTTGCCGTGCTGACCGACATCTTGGGTGACGAAGACCACCTAGGTGACATGGACTTCAAGGTGGCCGGTACCACCAACGGAATTACCGCGCTGCAAATGGACATAAAAATCCAGGGCATCACCAAAGAAATTATGCAAGTGGCACTGGCCCAGGCCAAAGAAGCGCGCATGCACATTCTGGGCAAGATGCAAGAAGCCATGGCCGAGGCCAAGACCGAAGTGTCCAACTTCGCGCCCCGCCTGTTCACCATGAAGATCAACCCCGACAAGATCCGTGACGTGATCGGCAAGGGCGGCGCCGTGATCCGCGCGCTGACCGAAGAGACCGGCACGCAGATCAACATCGAGGAAGACGGCACCATCACCATTGCGTCGAGCGACCCGGCCAAGGCCGAAGAAGCCAAGCGCCGCATCGAGCAGATCACCGCTGAAGTGGAAATTGGCAAGACCTACGAAGGCCCGATCACCAAGATTTTGGACTTCGGCGCACTGGTCAATCTGATGCCTGGCAAAGACGGTTTGCTGCACATCAGCCAAATCTCGCACGACCGTGTGGAGAAGGTCACCGACTACCTGACCGAAGGCCAGATCGTCAAGGTCAAGGTTTTGGAAACCGACGAAAAAGGCCGTATCAAGCTGTCCATGAAGGCGCTGCTGGACCGCCCAATGCACGGCGGCAATGGCCACGGTGACCACGCCTAAATAGCGCGTTAGCCAAAAACGCGCGCTGGCACAATTTATCAGCGTGCGTTTTTTCCATTCAAGCCCATGAAAGCCATTGAAATCTCCTCCTTCGGTGCCCCCGAGGTGCTGCGCCTGGCCGAGCGTCCTGCGCCGGTTGCCGCGGTGGGTGAGCTGCTGATCGAGGTCAGCGCCAGCGGCATCAACCGGCCCGATGTCTTGCAGCGCATGGGTTTGTACCCCGCGCCCGCTGATG
>CAMDKE010000136.1 GCA_945901215.1 Comamonas sp. lk | reverse complement strand
GGTCCAGCCCATGACGGGAGCACACCGTGAGTGATGTCGCAGGCATCGCAGGCAATGCAGTCATTGCCTACCAAAGTGCGCTCTCCACGGTCAGCAATAACATTGCCAACGTCGCCACCGACGGGTACTCGCGCCAGTCGGTCTCGATGTCAGCCTTGCCGGTTGCCCAGCAGGGCGCCCTGTTTTTCGGCACCGGGGTTGCGGTAGAAAACATCCAACGCCAGTACAACGCATTTATTGAGTCCAATCTGCGCGACACCAAGAGCGACCTTGCCAGCCAGGGGCCCATGGTGACTTACGCCAACCGCGTCATTGACGTGATGGGCGGCCAGACCATGGGGCTAAACACCGCCCTGGACCAGTTCTTCAGCTCAGCGCGCGCGCTGTCAGTGGACCCGTCTTCGAGCATTTTGCGCAGCAGTTTTGTGCGCGATGCAGAGGGCGTAGCGCAGCGCTTTGGACAGCTCTCGGGCCAACTCGACCTGATTCAAGACGAGACCAAGAACACCCTGGACAACACGGTCTCGCAAATGAACACCCTGACCAAGCAGCTCGCCCTGGTCAACGGACAACTGACCAAACAGCGTACCGAGGCGGCCCAGCCGCCCGACCTGTTGGACCAGCGCGACTCGCTGCTGCGCAAGCTGTCGGGCTTTGCACACGTGACTACGTCTTTCAGCATGAACGGCACCGTCACCGTCAGCTTGGGCGCGTCAATTACAAAAGACGTGGTGGTTCAGGCTAACAAGTCGATCGATGTCGCCGTCATTTCCGACGGCACGTCCAGCGGCAAAATTTCGCTCATGCTGGACCCCTATGGCAAACCGTCGGCACTGACCGGGGTCACCAGCGGAACCCTGGCTGGATTGATGTCGTTTCGCGACCAGGTCTTGGGCAGCACGCGCAGCGCCTTGGACAGCCTGGCGCAGACTTTTGCCAACGAAAGCAACGCCGTCCAGCAGCAAGGCATTGACGGCTACGGCGACCCCGGCCAGGCACTGTTTAGTTTTAACCCCGGCGCCAGTTCGGTTGCCGGGGGAATCCAGGTCCGCTTGGAAGACCCGATGCTGGTTGCAGCCGCAGCGCAGTTTCGGGTGATTGAGGCCAGCAACAACACCAGTGGCACCAACGCCAGCGTGAGTTTTGACGAAGCGCCGCCGCCGGGCGCCGCTGCCGCAGCCCCTGCGGCTGGGCCAGCGCCCTTGCAACAGATGCTGGTCAACAACAGCCACCCCAGCGCTGCGAGAACCTTTTACGTCTCAGGCAGCGTGCCTGCTACTCCGGTGGCCAGCATTGGCAACGGCATGCAAGACGTAGCCATTTACCTCGACAACATGCAGCCGGGCCAGCAGTTGCAAATACTCACGCGCGACGGGCGCCAAATATTGGGCCAGTCCATGGCCAATGACAGCACCACGCTGGATGCGGTCATGAACGACTACAACGGTTTTGCGCTTGGCGCGACCTACAGCGATAGGTACCTGAACGCAGCCAAGCAGTCGGTCCAACTCAGTGGTACTGCCACCGGTGCACAAAGCTTTTTGGGCGTGGAGATTCCCTACTCCACTAGCGGCGATACGGCTAAGGCCACTGCGGCACGGGTGGTGGCCGGAAAAGCCAGCATCCTCGCTGGCGATGCGGCCGTGGCTGCAGGCATTACCGACATTGCGCTGGACCCCAACGACAGCACCCGGCTCATCATTAGCTCCAACCCCACAACACCGGCACGCAGCCCATTGGCCTTGACGACCAGTGCGGGCATATCCTTTGGCCTGGGCAAAAACCTGAGCTACAAGGGCATGACGGTGTTCTACGGTGCGCAGGCCCAAGTGCCTTTGCAACCGGTGTACGACAGCAACGACAAGGTCTCGGGCTACACCGCATTCCCCGCGGTATTGCAAGGCGACCGCCTGCAGGCGATGTCGGGTGGCATTGCGGCCAATACGCTTACCCTCAACGGCATTGCGCTGGGTGCGCTGGACGCACCCGCCGACGGCAGCACGCTACAAGCCGGCGCCGTAGCAGACTGGATCAACACCTTGTCAACGCAAACCGGTGTAACCGCCAGCGCGAGCAATGAAATCCGCCTGGACCCATCACAACTTAAATACGGCATGCCGCTGGTGATCAATGGCACGGCCATCGACACCTCTGCGGCTACCAGCGCAGCGGGCCTGGTCAACGCCATCAACGCCTCCAGCGACGGCAGCTTTAGTGCCAAAACCATGTCCAACGGCGACTTTGTGCTGACCAACGCCGACGGCAGCGACATCACCCTGTCGGCCACAAGCTCAGCGGTATCCACTGCCACCAACGCGTTGGGCCTGAACTCTGGCACCTACCGAGGCCAAGTGAGCTTGACCCAGCCCCTGACCGATGCCAATGAGGTAGCTGTTACCAAACCCATTCAACTGGGTATGGCGCCAGACGGAACACCGTCCGACTTGGCCCAGCTGGGATTTAGAACCGGTGCCTTCATCAATGGCGCTGTCAAAGACGATTTACTGGTGTTTGTTACGGGTGCGGGCATCGCTTCGGTGTCGGCCAGTTATGCCGGAAGACCGGTGGACGGCAAACAAAGCCTGCGCAACAACCCCATGCAGGTTGAGTTTTTGAGCGATACCCAGTACACCATCACTGACACCGGCACCGGCACCCTGCTGGCACAGCGCACGCTGGTGCCCGGCGTGCTCGATCCAGGCATCAGCTACCAGGGCCTGAACCTGTCATTTACGGCACCACCCAAGTTCGGCGATGTGTTTTCGCTTGACGGCAACCAGGACGGCATTGGCAACAATGACAATATGCTGGCCATGGCGGCCCTGGAAACCAAGGCGGTGGTGGGCAACAAAACGCTGTCCAACGCCTACATCGACCACGTCAACGAAATGGGCAACATTGCCCGGCAAGCCACGATTGCGCAAACCGCCTTGACCGTGGTGCACGACCAGGCCGTCAGCTCGCGCGATGCACTCGCCGGTGTCAGCCTGGACAAAGAGGCGGCCGACCTGATCCGCTACCAACAAGCCTACCAATCTGCCGCCAAGGTGTTGCAAGTAGCCAGCCAGCTGTTTGACAGCATCCTGCAAGTACGTTAACCACCGGGGCGAACCATGCAAATATCCACCAGCCTCTTGTTTGAGCGTGCCAGCACGCAAATGAACTCCGTTCAAAACGACCTGGCTAAATCCCAAGCCCAGATCGCCGCCCGCAAACAAGTGCTCAACCCCAGCGATGCGCCCGACCAGGCCGGTGCCATTGCGCGTCTGAAGTCGGTCATTGCCCGCCAAGACAGCTACACAGCCACCTTGGAATCTGTGACAACCCGGCTCGATAACGAAAGCACCACCTTGGGCAGTGCCAGCGATGTGCTGATCCGCCTTAAGGAGCTTGCCATTCAGGGCAACAGCGGCACCCAAAGCGACACCAGCCGCCAAGCCATCGCCACCGAAATGAAGGGTCTGCGCAACCAGCTGTTGAGCCTGGCCAACAGCCAGGACACCAGTGGCAATTACATTTTTTCCGGCAGCCGCTCGCGCACCCAGGCGTTTGCAAGCCAAAGTGACGGCACCGTGCTTTACCAAGGTGACCAAACCCGTACCAACGTGGCCGTGGGCGAGCAACGCACGGTGAATACGAACCGCCCGGGCACCAGTGCATTTGTGCGCGTAGTGCGCGGCACCGACAGCGAAGCGGTCGGTGTTGGATTTTTCCAATCGATCGATGAGCTGGTGGCCGGCGTCTGGACCCAAGGAGTCGGCGAACCCGATAACGAGGCCATCGCACGCGGCATTGGCGAACTGGGCGACTTGCACAAAGGCGTGGTACTGGCACAAGCCGAAAGCGGAACCGATCTGCGTGTGGCGGAGCAGCAAGGCGCGGCGCTCGACAGCACCAAGCTCAATCTACAAACCGCCCTCTCCAGCTTGGAAGACCTGGACTACGCCAGCGCGATCACCAAAATGCAGCAACAGCTCCTGTCCATGGAGGCCGCGCAAGCCAGTTTTGGAAAGATTTCCCAGCTCAGCCTGTTCAACTACATCAGGTAAGGCTAGCGCCTCAAGTTTTAGGCGTTGCAGCCGATTTCCCATAAGCACTACTTACCCGTACGGAGAACACCTTGTCTACCACGTCCGTTAGCAACACCAACGTTATCAGCGCCCTGGGCGCCGGCTCGGGTGTGGACGTTAAGGCGCTGGCGCAGGGCCTGGTGGACGCCGAACGCACACCGCGCAAGGACGTGATTGACAAAAAAATCGCCAAGTCCGAGGCCCGCATTTCGGGCTACGCGGCCGTTGCCAGCTCGCTGGCCACATTCAAAAGCGCCTTCGAGTCGCTCAACACCAAGACCGACTTCAGCGCCGTCGCGGTAAGCAGCGCACAGACAAACGCGTTTTACATCACCACCACCTCTGCAGCAACTACCGGCAGCCATTCGGTGACCGTAACTGCGCTGGCCACTCCGCAGCGCTCGATCAGCGCCGCCTACACCACTACCACCGACGCGGTCAATTCCAGCACCGCGTTTGACATCACGTTGGACGGCTTGGCTTTTAGCAGCGTGGCGCAAACCGTCTCCATCAGCAGCGCCAACGCCACACCCACCGGCGTGGTGAGTTGCATCAACGCAGCCAACCTGGGCGTGACCGCTGCGCTCATTGAGACCGACAGCGGCTACCAGATCGTGATCAACGGCGACACCGGCACGGACAACGCATTCTCAATATCGGGCGGTGACCTGAGCTTTACCACCACAGCGCCCACCGACGCCACACTGACGGTCGACGGCTTGAGCCTGACGCGTAGCACCAACCAGGTGAGTGACGCCATCCCAGGCGTGACGCTTAATTTTTCAAGCGTAACCAGTAGCGCTACCAGCGTAGACCTGGTGCGTGACACCAGCCCAGTCAAAGCTGCCATCGCCGCGCTGGTAACCGCCTACAACGACGTGCACACCGTGCTGACCGAGGCGGCCAGCAAGACATCCAAAGTCTCGGACTACGGCGCCAGCCTGGTGGGTGATAGCACGGTTCAAAGCTTGCAAAGCCAATTGCGCGACATTATTTTTGACACATCGGCCACCGCAAGCAACGGCATCGCTGCGCTGCGCGATCTGGGCGTGTCCGTCAACCTCAAAGGCGAGCTCACGCTGGACACCACCACGCTCGATACGGTATTGGCATCGAACTACGCCGACGCAGTCACCATGCTCACTGCGGGCATTGACACCGAATATGTCTCGACCAGCGAGACCGACGCCGATGTGGCCGGCGTGGCCGGCGTGGCCATCAATACGCTCACCACCATGCTCTCGAGCACCGGCACCCTGCTCTCCCAAAGCACCAACGCCACATCGAAGATCAGCGACTACAACGAAGAGCTGGAAAAGCTTGAGACCCGCATGGCCGCCCTTCTGATCAATTACACCAAGCAATTCAGTGTGATGGAGTCCATGGTGGGTCAAAGCAACTCTTTGCGCTCCAGCCTGACCGGCACGTTTGAAGGAATGATGTCCACGTACACCAACAACTAATGTCGCTAAAGCGCCTCAAGTTTTCCTCGGTGCTGCCGATTCCCCTTTTACTGATTGCCCTTCTGCGTGGACCCCCACTGCAGGCGACCGTCAGTTGACGGCAATTTCAATGTCTTAAGAAAGGACGGCAAATATGGGTTCCGATGTTCAAAGTATCAGCAATATGGGTCGCAGCCCTGCACCCGCAGGGCCGCCGGTTAGCTCTGCTGGCCAGGTCGCTGCTGCACCGGTGGTGGCAACACCCAAGGTGAGCGCGCCCAAACCAATGGAGACCAATTACGACGCCAACAAGCTGCGTAAAAGCATGCAAGAAGTGCTCAACATGCTCAATGAGCAAGTGAGCTCTGGCAAGCAGGGCCTGGGCTTCTCGTTTGACCAGGTGTCACAGCGCACGGTCGTGACGGTACGCAACACCCAGTCGGGTGAAGTGGTCCGCCAAATACCAAGCGAAGACTTCATGGCGCTGTCGCACAAGATCGCCGATATGAAAGGTCTTCTTTACAACAACAAAACCTAGTTTTTTTCAAGTTTCCGTTAAAGAAAATATTTCAGCCGCCGATTCACTCAGTAACAGAAGGTGCAGTTTTACTTTCTGTAGTGACCTAGCAGTAGTTGAATCCCAGTGATGAAATATTCTGTCAGATTGCACCTTTTGGACCATTTTTAAATTTTTAGGAGTACGCCATGTCAGTTATCAACACCAATGTCAGCTCACTCTTTGCACAAAGCTCGATCAAAGTGAACGCTCGCAATATGCAAGAAGCCATGAGCAGCTTGTCGACCGGCAAGCGCATCAACTCTTCCAAGGACGACGCAGCCGGCGTAGCCATTGCATCGACCATGACGGCAGACATCCGCGGCCTAAACCAGGCTGTGCGCAATGCCAACGACGGTGTCAGCTTGCTGCAAACCGCCGACGGCGCCCTGATCGAAACCACCAACATGCTGCAGCGCATGCGTGAACTCGCCGTGCAAGCAACATCTGGCACCTATTCAACAACGCAGCTGAGCTACGCTGACGCTGAATACCAGGCACTGTCGACCCAAATTGGCAAGATCGCCAGCGAAACCAAGTGGAACGGCACTACCACCAGCGCAGCGCAGACTTTCACCATCGGCGCGTCGTCTAGCGGTGCATCCACTGGTGCGATCACGGTCACCACCACCACAGCCACCACGCTGGCCGGTTTGGGCTTGTCGGGTACATCGGACGTGAAAACTACCGCTACCGGTACCACGGCAGTCGGCCTGCTGGACTCGGCACTCGACATCGTCAACGCCCAGCGCGCTGCACTAGGCGCCGGTATCAACCAGCTGACCTATGCTGCCGACAACATGGACAACATCTCCACCAATATGTCTGCATCACGCAGCCGTATCGAAGATACAGACTATGCGGTCGCCACCACCCAACTGGCTAAAACCCAGATCATCCAACAAGCCGCCACCGCCATGCTGGCGCAAGCCAACCAACAGCCCCAAAGCGTGCTGGCCTTGCTCAAGTAAGCCAAACGACAGCGGCGCAAGCCGCTTCGTGAGAAAGCCGCCTTCGGGTGGCTTTTTTTCGTTCAGATCGATGGTCGTTACAAGAAGACGCCTCCATCAAAGCCCACCGGTTCGGAAACTGCTTGTCATTTTCTTCCCTGGATGTTTAGATATTTTTATCTGATAGCATCCCGCAGCATGAGAATAAAAATAACTTCCGCTCGATCTAACCTTCACCTAGACAGGAGTTCATTATGAGCCTTTGGTCCTTGTTTTATGAAAACCCTGGTAAAGACGTTTTCAAAT
>CAMDKE010000135.1 GCA_945901215.1 Comamonas sp. lk | reverse complement strand
CGCCATCAGCGGTGCCGCCGTCAGCCCCACACCTGGCGCTGGCGCAGGTTCGGCCCCTGGCGCTGGGGCCCCCACAGCCGCCACCTCGGGCGGACAGGTGCAGGCAGACACGGCCACCAACTCACTGATCATCACCGCGCCCGATCCGCAGTACCGCCAGTTACGCGAGGTGATCGAGCGCCTGGACGCGCGCCGGGCACAGGTGTTTGTGGAAAGCCTGATTGCCGAAGTCAGCGCCGACCGCGCCGCCGAGTTTGGCGTGCAGTGGCAAGGCGCCTCAGGCAAGGCCGGCGACAGCGTGATCGGTCTGTTGGGTACCAACTTTGGTGCTGGCGGCAAAAACATCATCAGCCTGGCTGCCGGCGCGGCAGCAGGCACCGTGGCACCGGCTGCGGGTCTGAACATTGGCCTTGCACAACAAACCAACGGCGTCTACGTGTTGGGGGCCTTGGCGCGGTTTTTAGAGACCAGCGGCGCGGGCAATGTGCTGTCCACGCCCAATTTACTGACCCTGGACAACGAAGAGGCCAAGATTGTGATCGGCCAGAACGTGCCCTTTATTACCGGCCAGTTCACCAATACCAACGCGGGCAACGGCGCGGTCAACCCGTTCCAAACGATCGAACGCAAGGACGTGGGTCTGACGCTCAAGGTTAAGCCGCAGATCAGCGAAAACGGCACCGTCAAACTGACCATCTTCCAGGAGGTCTCCAGCGTGCAGGCCTCCACCATCAACGCTGCCAACGGCCCGACCACCAACAAGCGCACCATCGAATCGAACGTGCTGGTGGAAGACGGTTCGGTGGTGGTGCTAGGGGGCTTGTTGCAAGACGAATACACCGGCAGCAACGACAAGGTGCCGGGCCTGGCCGACTTGCCGTTTTTTGGCAACCTGTTTAAAAGCGAGGCGCGCGGGCGCAAGAAGACCAACCTGATGGTGTTTCTGCGGCCGGTAGTGGTGCGTGATGCGGCTGCCACGGATCGTTTGTCGCTGGACCGCTACGAACAGATGCGCATGGGGCTAAAAGACGCCCAGCCCACGCCCAGCGAAGTGATGCCCGTCAACGAATCTCCCACCCTGCCCGAGCTGGCCGCCAAGCCTGCGGTGAAAAAATAAGATGCGCTACCCCCTGCCTTACGCCTTTGCGCGGACCCAGCAGGTGCTGGTGGAAGACGACGGCCAGGCCTTAAGCCTGCATGTACACCCGGGATCGCTGCCAGCAGGCATTGGCGAGGCACTGCGCAAGTACCCCGCGCAACAGATACACAAGCACACCGCGCCGGTGCTGGCGCAGCGCATCAGCGCCGCCTACGCCCAAGGCGAGTCCAGCGCGGCCGCGGTAGTCAGCGAAGTCGAGGGCGAGGCCGACCTGAGCCGCATGATGCAAGACCTGCCAGCCATCGAGGACTTGCTGGAAACGTCCGACGACGCGCCCATCATCCGCATGCTCAACGCCTTGCTGACGCAAGCCGCGCGCGACGGCGCCAGCGACATCCACATCGAGCCCTATGAGCGCCATTCGGTGGTGCGATTTCGGGTGGACGGCAATTTGCGCGAGGTGGTGCAGCCCAACCGGGCGCTGCACGCCGCGCTGATTTCGCGCTTAAAGATCATGGCCGAGCTCGACATCGCCGAGCGCCGCCTGCCACAAGACGGCCGCATTTCCCTGCGCATTGGCACCCGTGCGGTGGACGTGCGCGTGAGCACCCTGCCCAGCGCCCACGGTGAGCGCGCAGTGCTGCGCCTGCTGGACAAGAGCGAAAGCAAGCTCAGCCTCGAGTCCGTGGGCATGCAAGGCGATGTATTGGCGCGCTTTGCCCACCTGCTGGTGCAGCCGCATGGGATTATTTTGGTGACCGGCCCCACCGGCTCGGGTAAAACCACCACGCTCTACGCCGGTCTGCAACGCCTGGACACGCACGGCAGCAACATCATGACGGTGGAAGACCCGATTGAGTACGAGCTGCCGGGCGTGGGCCAAACCCAGGTCAACGCCAAGATCGACCTGACGTTTGCCAAAGCCCTGCGCGCCATCCTGCGCCAAGACCCTGACGTGATCATGATTGGCGAGATTCGCGACTTTGAGACCGCGCAGATCGCCATCCAGGCCTCGCTGACGGGCCACCTGGTGCTGGCCACACTGCACACCAACGACGCCGCCAGCGCCGTAACGCGTCTGACCGACATGGGCGTGGAGCCGTTTTTACTGAGCTCGTCGCTTCTGGGCGTGCTGGCCCAGCGGCTGGTGCGCAAGCGCTGCACGGCTTGCGGCGGCGCCGGTTGCGCCACCTGCGGCCAAACCGGCTACGCCGGGCGCACCGGCGTGTTTGAGCTGCTGGTCACCGACGATGCCATCCGCGCACAGATACACAACCAGGCGTCTGAGGCCTCCATCCGCGACGCCGCGCGCGCCAGCGGCATGGTGCTAATGCGCGAGGACGGCAAGCGCTTGGTCGACGCCGGTATCACCACCGCCGAAGAGCTGCTGCGCGTAACGCGCGACTAAGCTCCAGAGCCGCACCATGCCCGCCTACGCCTTTGAAGCCCTGACGGCCGATGGCCAACTGCGCCGGGGCACGGTGGAGGCCGACTCGGCCAAGGCCGCGCGCACCCAGTTGCGCGCGCAGGCGCTGGTGCCACTCAAGTTGGAACCGGTGGCATCGAGCGCACAGGGCGAGGGCGCCGGCAGCACCGGCCTGTTTCGCCGCCGGGTGTTTAACGCCAATGCTCTGAGTGTGTGGACGCGCCAGTTGGCCAGTCTAGTGGCCTCGGGCCTGCCGCTGGAGCGGGCGCTGGCCTCGCTGAGCACCGAAGCCGAGCGTGAGGCCGAGCGCAACCTGGTGGCTGACCTGCGCGCCGAGGTCAACAGCGGCAGCACGTTTGCCAAAGCCTTGGGACGTCACCCCGGCGAGTTCTCCAGCATTTTTGTGGCGGTGGTGGGTGCGGGAGAGCAAAGCGGCAGCCTGGGCGCCGTGCTGGAGCACCTGGCCAACGACCTGGAAGACCAGCAGGCCTTGAACGCCAAGCTGCTGGGCGCCGCGCTGTACCCGGCCATCGTCAGCCTGGTGGCGCTGAGCATCGTGATTTTTTTGGTCACCTACGTGGTGCCGCAGGTGGCCAGCGTGTTTGCCGGCAGCAAGCGGGCGCTACCCTTGCTTACAGTGCTGATGCTGGGCGTGAGCAGCTTTGTACGCAGCTACGGTTGGCTCATGCTGCTGCTTGCCGTAGCCGGTGTCCTAGGGTTGCGCGTCGCGCTGCGCGCACCGGCGCTGCGCTACCAGTTTGATGCCGCGTGGCTGGGTATTCCGGTGGTGGGCAAGCTCTCACGCAGCTTCAATACCGCGCGTTTTGCCAGCACCTTGGCCATGCTCTCAGGCGCCGGGGTGCCCATCCTTAAGGCCCTGCAAGCCGCCGCCGACACCCTGAGCAACCAGGCCATGCGCCAGGACGCGCAAGACGCGCTGGTGGCAGTGCGCGAGGGCGCACCCTTGGCCTCGGCGCTGGCGCAAAAAAAACGCTTTCCGGCCCTGCTGTCCATGTTTGCCCGCCTGGGCGAACAGACCGGCCAGTTGCCGCTGATGCTGCAACGCGCGGCCACCCAGCTCAGCACCGAAGTGCAGCGCCGCGCCATGGGCCTGGCCACGCTGCTCGAGCCGCTCTTGATCGTGGCCATGGGCCTGATCGTGATGCTGATCGTGCTGGCGGTGCTGCTGCCGATCATTGAGATGAACCAGTTGGTGAAGTAGGCCGCGCAGCAGCGCCAAAGGTGAACGCAAGTGGGTCCAAGCTAAAAGCGGCACCCGCAGCCCAGCGACGCAGGTACTTGTCAACGGCCGATGCCGTGGTACGTGAATCCGCGCTCGTGCATTTTTTGCGGATCGTACAAATTGCGTCCGTCAAAGATCAGCGGCGATTTCAGAGTTTGCATAAGCACGTTGAAGTCGGGCGCTTTGAACTGGCGCCAGTCGGTCATGATGACCAGTGCGTCGGCATCCTGCAGGGCAGCCTCTTTGGTTCCGCACAAAAGAAAATCATTACGTGCACCGTAGATACGCTGCGCCTCCTCCATGGCGGCGGGGTCATAGGCCTGCACGCGCGCGCCGGCCGCCCACAAGGCGTCCATCAGCACGCGGCTAGGCGCCTCGCGCATGTCATCTGTATTGGGCTTGAACGCCAAGCCCCAAAGCGCGAAGGTTTTCCCCGCCAAATGGCCTTCAAAATGCGCCTTGACCTTATCGAAAATAACGCGTTTTTGGGATTGGTTTCGCGCTTCGATCGCATTCAAAATGAAAGGCTCGAAACCGATTTTTTCGGCCGATTTCACCAAAGCGCTGATGTCTTTGGGAAAGCAGCTTCCGCCGTAGCCTGCGCCGGCATAAATAAAGTGGTACCCGATGCGCTGGTCGCTGCCGATGCCCTGGCGAACGGATTCGATGTCGGCGCCCAGCCCCTCGGCCATCATGGCCATTTCGTTCATAAAACTGATTTTCGTCGCCAGCATGCAGTTGGCCGCGTACTTGGTCATCTCGGCGCTGCGCGGGCTCATCACGATGAACTTGTCGTGGTTGCGGTTAAACGGCTCGTACAACTCGCGCAACACGCTTTCGGCCCGCAGGCTTGTGGTGCCAATCACAATGCGATCGGGCCGCTGACAGTCAGCGACGGCGGCGCCTTCTTTCAAAAATTCGGGGTTGGACACCACGTCGAATTCAATGTCCGCGCCGCGCTCGGCCAGCGTCTTGCGCACGACTTCGGTGACCCGATCAGCCGTACCAACCGGGACCGTTGATTTGTCTACGATGACCGCATATTCACCGAGGTGGCTGGCAATGGTCTGCGCCACCGCGAGCACATAGCGCAGGTCTGCCGACCCCTCTTCATCCGGCGGCGTTCCCACGGCGATGAAGTGCACCTGCGCACCGGCAATCGCGCTGGCCGCGTCGGAGCTAAACACCAGGTGTCCTGCGGCATAGGCACTCTTGACGATAGCTTCTAGTCCAGGCTCGAAGATAGGGATTTCTCCTTCCCGCAGGCCCTTGAGCTTTGCTTCGTCGATGTCCACACAGGTCACGTGGTGGCCCGAATCGGCGAGCACGGCTCCTTGCACCAAACCAACGTACCCGGTACCAAAAACTGAGATTTTCATGTTGCTCCTGATCAAAATTCCGGAGGAGCGTAGAGATTGAAAATGACAACTACGCGTCACTGGTATGACCATTTAGCGACAGGGCGCGCAGCACCGCGCGATCGACACGCTTCATGCAGATTTCGCAAAACGTACACACGGAAGTCACGGTTCGTTCATAGGATGAAATCAAACCATGGATGCCCTTGATGAAACCCACCTTCTTTGCATCGCGACCGTCTGAAGTTCCCACCTCCAAAGTTCCGGTCCGCCCGCTGCAGGTGTCGCGCCACCGGCTGATTGCCTTTGCGGCGCGCGCGTTTTCGGGTGCTTGCCTGCTATTGGTTCCCGTGATGCCACTGGTGGTGTCGCTGCTGCTGATGGACAAGCGATTCGTATCGAACTATGGCGCGTATCGGGCCAAATTCAAAGTTCACTTTCAAGCACTCAGCAAGGGCCCAGTCGAGCACTTTCTGCGCGACGTGTTTCTGCGCTTTAAGCAGGTGCCCGTCACGGTATATGGGGAATGCGTTCAGTGCGGCAACTGCTGCTTGAACCAGCAGTGCGCGTTTCTACAGCCTATTGATGGCGGCAAGTTCCAGTGCGGCATCTACGGCACGTACCTGCGACGCTTTTCCAACTGTGGTTCGTTCCCCTTGCATGCGCACGACATTGCGCGCTACCAATGTCCCAGCTTTTTCGTTGATGGCGACACGCGTGTGGTTTGGCTTAAACGCGAATAAACGGTCACGCGGTGTCGCCCCCCGCATGGCGACGTGGGGCCGCCCTTATGCGGTTTGAACCGCCCAGGGGTTTGCGTACGGCGCCCCCTGTTCCAGCATGATTTTGTGGAATATGGACTCGGTTCGTTCCACCACCTTGGGCCAGCCAAGGATGTGTGCGGTCTGCCAGGCTCGCCTTCCCATGTCGCGCATGGTTTGCGGCGCGTTCAATAGCGCATGCGCTGCGACCTCAAATCCGTTTTCGTTGACGGGGTCGACGAGCATGCCGTTTTCTCCCGACTGGATCAGTTCACCCGCAGCCGCATGGCGAAAGGCTACTACGGCCAGCCCCGATGCCATAGCTTCTATGGTGACGTTGCCGAAGGTTTCTGTCTTGCTGGCAAACAAAAACATGTCTGCGCTGGCATAGTGCTGCGCCAAATCCTGGCCCACCCGAAAACCGGCAAATAGGACGTCCGGGTGCTTTTGTTGCAGCTCGGTGCGCATCGGTCCGTCGCCTACTAGCACCAAGCGGATGTCCGGGTGGCGCAGCTTGAGGGCGCGGTAGCTCTGAATCACGACGCCGATGTTTTTCTCCTCCGCCAGCCGACCCACATACAGCAGCACACGGTCCTGTTCGCCCGCACCCCAACTTCGACGCAAGGCCGTCTGGCGCTGCGTGGGCGAAAAAAGTGCCGTATCAATACCGCGCGGCACCACCGCCAAGCGCTTGAAGCCGCTGGATGCGAGCTCGCCTTCTAGCGCTGCGGTAGGCACCATGGTGGCGTGGGCTGCGTTGTGAAACTTTTTCATGTAGCCCAAGATGGCGCCCCGCAACCAACCGATGCCGTAGTGCTGGCTATAGGCATGGAAATTGGTCCTGAAGTCGGTGCTGATAGGCAGCTTGAGCTTGCGCGCCACTTGCAGTGCAGACCAACCCAAGGGGCCTTCGGTTGCAATGTGCACGATGTCGGGCCGCTGACGGGCCCACAGGCGCAGCAGTTCGCGCTTGGCCGGAAGCCCTAGCCGCAGTTGGCGATAAAAGGGAATCGGCAGACCCCGAACCAGCACTTCTTGGTAGGTGTCGTTCGTGCGCGCCACGTCCGTACCCGGCTGGCGCGGACGCACGAGCCAGATCACGTGGCCACGTGCCTGAAGTCCTTCCACGATTTTGGAAAGTGTGTGGGCCACGCCATTGATATCCGGCGGGTAAGTCTCTGTGACCACGGCGATATTCAGCGCCGGCCGTGTGGAACTGATGCGCTCAACCTGAAGGTGGGATTCGGTTTTCATGGCGCCACTCTGACGCCGCGCCGCAACAGTTTGATGAACAAGCGGTGACAGTTTGGTGAATTTTTTGGCTCGCCCAAAGGTATTGCATGTTGTCACCAAATTTTCATGCAAAAGCGTGACATTTCTATGCCAAGCGCATCGGGCATCCTTGTCCCGACCCTTTTTGTCTTAGTTCACAGGAGATTCCATGCAGCAGTTCTTCCAACTCGTCAACGTCCAGCGCTGGGACGACCACCGCTACTACCACCACA
>CAMDKE010000134.1 GCA_945901215.1 Comamonas sp. lk | reverse complement strand
CGTTATCCACGCCAAATGCTCTCTCACGGGTTTCATTCCCAAAGGGGTTGCGGGCTGTGGATAACTTTCCAAACTTGCTTACCAAAACTCCGAATACGAAAGATACAAGGGGTTGGGGGAGAGAGTGGGTAAACCACCCGCCCGAGCATCGGCATTTACCCGCGAAACGCCGCAAAGCCCTTGGCCCGCAAGTCGCAAGCCGGGCAGCTACCACAGCCATAACCCCAGGCGTGCCGCTGGCTGCGTTCCCCCAGGTAGCAGGTGTGTGTATGTTCCACGATAAGGTCGACCAGGGCCTGACCGCCACCCTGCGCGTCGGCCTGCGCGCCCAGTTCGTAGGCCATAGCCCAGGTGGCGGCTTTGTCGATCCACATCAGCGGGGTTTCGATCAAAAAGCGCCGGTCCATGCCCAGGGACAAGGCCAGTTGCATGGCTTTCATGGTGTCGTCGCGGCAGTCGGGGTAGCCGGAAAAGTCGGTCTCGCACACCCCGGTGACGATGACCTGCAGGCCCCGGCGGTAGGCCAGCGCGGCGGCCAGGGTCAAAAACAGCAGGTTGCGCCCGGGCACAAAGCTGTTGGGCAGGCCGCTGGCTTCCATGGCAATGGCGGTGTCGCGGGTCAGGGATGTGTCACTCACCTCGCCCAGCACCGCCAGGTCGAGCAAGTGGTCGTCGCCCAGCTTTGCGGTCCATGCCGGAAAGCGTACGCGCAGCTCGCGCAACACGTTCAAGCGGGCGTCGAGTTCGATGTGGTGGCGCTGGCGGTAGTCAAAAGCCACGGTTTCCACACGCTCGTATTTTGAGAGCGCATAGGCCAGGCAAGTGGTGGAGTCTTGGCCTCCGGAAAACAAAACAAGGGCGGTAGTGTGCATGGAGCGATCTTAGAGGCTGCACCGGGCGGGTCTGTGTGAACGTTAGGGCAGCCGCTGCGACAGGGTCTCGAGTTACGTGGAGAGCTGGCGCACCGGGGAAATGCACGAAGGGCGTTGATCTGCACAACTGCAACAGCGCTGGACTAAGCCATCACACTTCGTTAAGTGCGAGAAAAAGCCGTGGTTTGGATGTAACTTAAAAATTCAAAAAAACACTACTATTAATTAACTTTAAATCAATTGAACCTATGGAAAAAAAACCCATGCAAGGATTGATTCAGCGTCGCCACTGGCTGGCCCGCATGGTGGCGCTGCCCTGGATGCCGTGGCCGGTGGCTGCCCTGGCGCAGGGCGCGATCGTGTTTGGGCAGTCGGCGCCCATATCCGGTGCAGGCCAGCACTTTGGAATCGAATATGCGCGGGGCCTGAAGCTGTTTTTTGACGCCACCAACGCCAACGGCGGCGTAAACGGACGCCGCATTGAGCTCATTACCTATGACGACCAATACGAAGTGGAGACGGCGGCGCTCAATACACAAGACTTGCTTCTATCCGACAAAGTTTTTGCCTTGGTCGGATATGTAGGAAGCGAGATGTCCATGCGCGCGCTGGCACTTCCAAGCGCAGCAGGCGTGCCCTTTATTGCGCCGCTGAGCGGCGCCGACGCCTTGCGTGGACCGAACTTTCCCAACGTGGTGAACTTTCGCGCCTCACACGGCGCAGAAATCAAAGCTTTGCTGCGCCAGGTTAGCACCGTTGGGGTGCGCCGGGTCAGCGTATTGGTTCAAAACGACGCTGACGGCAAAGGCTTGCTGGCGGCCTTGCAACCCGCATTGGTATCCTCCCAAATCAGTTCAGTGGGCGAAGCATGGCTGGATCGCAACTCAAAAGTCCAGGTCGAATTGGCGCTAAAAGACGTCAAGACGGCGGTCGCGCAACTGATCTCCCAGAAACCAGAAGCCATACTTCTGCTGACCGCGCACTCCGCTGCCGCGCAGACTATCCGAGAGGCACGTCAAGCAGGCTTTAAAGGGACTTTTTATGCCACCAGCCTGGGCAGCGCCGCAGCCCTTGCCCAGCTGCTGGGTGACCTAGGGGAGGGAGTAGTGGCCACCCAGGTAGTGCCCCTGCCCACAGACTTGCGCCGCGCGGTGGTGGCGCGCTACTCTGCGCACATTGGCTCTAGCCCGCCTGACCACACCAGCCTGGAAGGCTGGTTGGTGGCGAGCATGGTGGTTGAAGCACTGCGGCGCTGCGGAAAAGTGGTCACCCGCGAACGCTTTCTTAACGCTTTGCTAGCCATGGAGAATCTGGATTTAGGAGGCTTTCATCTCGCCATGCAAAGCAAAAGCAGACAAGCGTCCAACTTTGTCGACATTGTTTCGCTGGGCGCGCGTGGCCGCTTGCGCAGCTAAATTGCGAGTTGTCGATGCTGCTAAATTTCGGCGAGTTTCGTTTTCTTTAGGCGGCACTGCGGGGCGCAAAGCCGGTTAAGACAGCGCGCGCGACATTCAAACGGCGCATGGCGAGTCATTTGCCCCAAGTCATTCGCCCAGTCATTTCCCCAGTGGGGTCAGCGCCCGAGCTGCGCATAATGTGGCACACCGCAGGTCTGCGGACTTTCTTGCCACTATCCGTAACTTCACCATGCCGCCCCAAACTACTTTCTCCCTGTCCATGCTCGACCTGGTGGCTGTGCGCGAAGGCGCCAGCGTGGGCCAGGCCCTGGCCACCGCCCTGGCTACCGCGCGGCACGCCGAGGCACTGGGGTTTAAGCGCTACTGGGTGGCCGAACACCACAATATGCAAGGCATTGCCAGCTCGGCCACGGCCGTTCTGGTGGGCTATTTGGCCGGAGGCACGCAGCGCATTCGGGTGGGCTCGGGGGGCATCATGCTGCCCAACCACGCGCCGCTGGTGGTAGCCGAGGCCTTTGGCACGCTGGCTGAGCTGTACCCCAACCGCATCGACCTGGGCCTGGGCCGCGCGCCGGGCACTGACCAAGCCACCATGCGCGCCCTGCGCCGCGACCGCACCGAGAGCGAGGATGACTTTCCCCGCGACGTGGCTGAGCTGCAACGCCTGCTCGCACCCGCACCAGAGAGCCAGCGCATCGTTGCCATGCCTGGGGCGGGCACGCAGGTGCCGATCTGGCTGCTGGGGTCTAGCCTGTTTTCGGCACAGTTAGCAGCGCAGCGCGGCCTGCCCTACGCCTTTGCCTCGCACTTTGCGCCACGCCTGCTGATGCAGGCGGTGGACTTGTACCGCCAGTTGTTCCAACCGTCGGCGCATTTGGCCAAGCCCTATGTCGCCATTGGCGTGCCGCTGATTGCCGCACCCACCGACGAAGAAGCTGACTTTTTGGCCAGCAGCGTCTACCAGCGGGTGCTGGGCATTTTGCGTGGCGACCGGCGGCGCTTGCAGGCCCCGCAGGCCCACTTTTTGGCCCGCTGCAGCCCCCAGGAGCGCGCAGCCATTGCTGACTTTTTAGGCGCTGCGGTGGTGGGTGGCCCGGACACGGTGGAAACACAGTTGCACGCGTTGGCCGACGCCACCGGCGCAGATGAGCTGCTGCTGGTGTGCGACGTGTTTGACCCCACCCTTCGCCTGCGCGCCCTGGACATTGCCGCGCAAGCGGTGGCTGCCGAACGCAGTTTGTCACCGGCGTGACCAGCGCGGCACCCCAGGTGGGGGCGCCGCGCTCCCCGGGTTGCCCATAATCCGTGCGCCACGACTTGGCGTAACTTTTTTGAGGAACCCCCATGCTCCAACCCGGCCTGATGATGGACCGCCCGCTGCTTTTGTCCAGCGTGATTGAACACGCCGCAGCGCAGTTTGGCGATGTGGAAGTGGTCTCGCGCGAGACGCACGGGCCGCTGTTTCGCTACACCTATGCCGCCTGCGCGGCGGGCGCGCGCAAGCTGGCCAACGCACTGGCCGGCCTGGGCCTGGTCGGCGGCGACGCCGTGGGCACGATTGCCTGGAACAACCACCGCCACCTGGAGGCCTACTACGCCGTCTCGGGCAGCGGCATGGTGATGCACACCTGCAACCCGCGCTTACAGGCGCAGCAGCTGATCTACATCATTAACCACGCTGAGGACCGTGTGGTCTTGTTTGACACCACGTTTGCGCCGCTGGTCAAGGGCATCGCCGCGCACTGCCCCGGCGTGCGCGCCTGGGTCTGTATGGCCGATGCGGCCAACACCCCGGCCATCGATGGCGTGGCCAACGTGCTGTCGTACGACGAACTGGTGGCGCCCTGCAGCGCGGTGTTTGACTGGCCCAGCTTTGACGAACACTCGGCTGCGGCGCTGTGCTACACCTCGGGCACCACGGGCAACCCCAAGGGCGCGATGTATTCGCACCGCTCTATTGTGTTGAACGCCATGTCGTGCTGCATGCCCGGAGTGCTGTCGCTTTCGCCCCATGACGCGATGCTGCCCGTGGTGCCCATGTTTCACATCAACGCCTGGTGCATACCCTACGCGGCGCCCATTGGCGGAACCAAGTTGGTATTGCCAGGCCCGCGCCTGGACGGTCAATCGCTCTACGAGCTGATGGAGCTTGAGGGCGTAACCGTCAGCGCGGGCGTGCCCACCATCTGGCAAGGGCTGATCGCGCACCTGGAGCAAAACGGCCTGCGCTTTAGCACCATGCGCCGCACCGGTGTGGGCGGCTCGGCGATGCCACAGGCGCTGATTGCAAAATTCATGGACGTCTACGACGTCGACGTGCGCCACGGCTGGGGCATGACCGAGACCACGGCCATCGGCACCATAGGCAGCTTGCTGCCGAAGATGAAAGGCTGGACCTCCGAACAAAAGCAGGCCTTGCTGGCCAGACAAGGCAAAAGCGTCTTTGGTGTGGAGATCCAGGTGGTGGACGACGCGGGCCACTGCCTGCCACGCGATGGTGTGTCCCAGGGCGAACTGATGGTGCGCGGCCAGTCCATCATTGCGTCGTACTACAAGGGCGAGGCTTCGCCCTTGGTCGGCGGTTGGTTCCCCACCGGCGACATTGCCACCATTGATTCCGAGGGCGTGATGCAAATCCGCGACCGAACCAAAGATGTCATCAAGACCGGCGGCGAGTGGATCAGCTCCATCGACCTGGAAAGCGCCGCTGTGGGCCACCCCGCCGTCGCCATGGCCGCCGTCATCGGCGTCAAACACCCAAAATGGGACGAGCGCCCCTTGCTCTTCATCGTGCGCAAGCCCGGTGCCAGCTTGGAAAAGGAAGAAATCCTCAAATTCCTGGAAACCAAAGTGGCGAAGTGGTGGGTGCCCGACGACGTGGTCTTCTTGGACGCCCTGCCCGTGGGTGGAACCGGCAAGGTGCAAAAGGGCGACCTGCGCAAGCAGTATGGCGGGGTGTTTAGCTGAAGTTGCCTCGCCCCAGCAGCGCGCCGCGCCTGGCGCTGCAACTTACTTGGGCAGCTTTGTCTGGTCGGCGATGCGCATTTCCTGCAACTGCTGCTGTAGCCACACAGCGCTGGCAAGCGGTGTTTGCTTGGCGCACTGGACCAGGTAGGCCTGACCGGTAATGCTGCTTTTGCTGGCGGCCAGGGCAATGAACTCCTCAGCCGTTTTTGCGGAGGCGTTTTTTTCCACATAGTCCAGTTTGCGCAGCAAGTGCGCACGCGCCTCGGGGCCGCTATGCCAGCTGCTATTTCGCTTGAACTGGCAGCCAGACGATTCCAGGCGCCCAAGCATGGCCACCACCTCGGCCCTGGCTGCGGGTGGCAAAGGGTCTGCCACGGCGCTAAGCGACGCCCACAGCAGGGCCAGCAGACAGTACAGCGCCGGCTTGGGTAGCCCAGCTTGGGGGCGAAGTTCGTGCATATGGGATGGGGACAGTGTCAGACTTGGCGTCACACAAGCACAGCCAGCGCCGCGCTCAAACCCTCTTTTGGACCACACCCGGATCAAAGGCCTTGCGCCCAAACACCTCGCGCAGCATGGGCGCAAAGTAGGACAGTGGTTTGGTCGGGTAGGCGGGGTCAAAAGCCGCTTGGTCGTACAGCTCGCAAAAGCGGGCGCAACTGGCAAACCACGGGTGGTCGGCATGGGCCAGGTAGCCGTCTGGCTGACCGCCGATGTGGTGGGCGAAGTACTTCAGTTGAAACAGGCCGTGCATTTCAATCACCCAGGTCACCTCGGCGCGTACATAGGGGCGCAGGATGGCGGCGGCCATTTGCGAGTGGTTCTCGGGCGCTAGCGCGTCTCCAATGTCGTGCACCAGCGCGGCCACCACCATGTCGATGTCGGCACCGTCTGCCTCGGCGCGGGTGGCGGTTTGAAGCGAATGCTCCAGGCGGCTGATCTGGTAGCCCGCCAAGGACTCGCCCAGGCCTTCGAGCGCGGTCAGCAAGCGGTCTGGCAGGCTGCGGATGTAGTTGTGCTCCAGCACCTGCAAAAACTGGTATTCCTCGGCCGTGCCGTCTTTCATTTGGGTGAATGCAACATGGTTCATAGTGCTCTATGGTTCAAAAAAATGGCTTAGGTGACTCACCGCTGGGGCGGCTCGGCGCCATTCACGGGCTCACCGGGCGCTCAGTGGCCTCGGCCTCGGATGCTCCCGCGTTACGCGGGTCCATTTGCAACACCGCTTGCGAGCTGGCGTCCATCATCACGTAATCGGAGCGGTGCGCCGGTACGCTCGTCGTTCGCAGCTGCTGGGCGGTGTAGTACCACACCAAGCCCGCCAGAGCCGCCAGAACCAAAGCAAAGTACAACATCAAACCCTCGGCTCCAATATAGTCCATCAGGCCGCCGGCCAGCGTGGGGCCAATGGTGGCGCCTATGCCGTAAAGCAGCAGCAAGCCGCCAGTGGTCTCCAGCACTTTGGAGGGCTCGATCAAATCGTTGGTGTGGGCCACGCTCAGGCCGTAGATGGAAAAAGACATAGCGCCATACAGCACGCCCAGCAAAATCAGAAAGTTTTCATACTCACGCGCAAGGTAAAAGCCCACCGCCGCCAGCAGCGCAGAAATGACGCAAATCCAAAACAAAATCCAACGCCGGTCGTAGCGGTCGGACACATGCCCCACCGGCCACTGAAAGGCAGCGCCGCTCAAAATAGTGACGGCCATGAACGCCGCAGTGCGGTTGTCGCTAAAGCCCACGCCCGCACCAAACACATTGCCCAGGCTGTAAAACGTGCCGCTGATCAGCCCCGACCCCATGGACGCAATGGCGCCAATGGGCGAAATGACAAACAAGGACAGCAGGTTCATGGACGGCGCCTTGGTCTGGCGCGGCTCGCGGATGGTGGTCATGGTGGTGGGAATGAGCGCAAACGAAAACAACACCGACACCAGCGCAAAAGGCACAAAACCAAAGCGGTCACCGACCAAAATCAACCACTGGCCCAGCGCCATCGACACGCCACTTACCGCCATATAGGCCGCAAACACCTTGCCCCGGCTCTCGCGGTCGGCCACCACATTGAGCCAGCTCTCGATCACCATGTACAAGCCCACAATGCACAGGCCGGTGACAAAGCGCAGCAGGCCCCAAAACCAGGGGTTGGTCCA
>CAMDKE010000133.1 GCA_945901215.1 Comamonas sp. lk | reverse complement strand
ACAAGAGCCGTGCGCGGTGCCAAGGGTTGGCACCCTGCAGTCTCGCCCAGGCTGAACTGGAGCTGGCCAGAGGACACATCGCGTAGAAATTGTGGGTCGGTGGCGCGCTGCAACAGGTCGGCCACAAAGGCCATCAGGTCTGAGTCATTTTGCAGGGCCACCGTCTGTGTGAGGGGGCCAGTTGGCTCGTCGCCTAGCCGCAGCGCGGCCAGTTCTTCGGCCAAAACCTCGCGGATAAGCGCGCGTAGATCGGGCATTACTTGGCTCCTACCGCGCGTAGGGCACGCTCAGCGGCATCGCGCGCATTACGCACGTCGGCCTCAGTGCCAGCTAAGTACAGGCGGCCATTGGCGCCGATCATGCGACAGTCCACCACCTTGACCTCAGCCGCTTTTTCAGCCTGGTTACAGGCCAAAATGGCAAAGGCCGCGGGCTGGCATTCAAGCAAGTAGACGCTTTCGCCGGCTAACACCATCGAGCCCATTTTGTTGCGGTTCATCAAAAATGCGTGCTGTGCATCTATGCGCGTCACAATCTTTGAGGCCTGAATGATGGGCGCGGGCACGTCCTCGCGGCGCTTTCCTAGGAACTTCAAAACAGCTTCACCAGCGGCGGCGACTTCAGACGTTGAATAGGCATGAAACTGCAAAGTGCCAAACTGGCGCTCCACCACCAGGATGCCAGCGCGGACATCGGCGCTTTTGAGCACCACGTCGGTAAGGGCTTCAATATCCAGGCCCGGAGCGATTTCAACAATTTGGGCTGCCATCTTGGCGCGCGGCAAAGTGCCACGCATCCACGTTGCAACATAGGCCAGCGTTTGCGGTTGCAGTTGGTCGATGAAGATAAAAGCGCGCAGATCGGTCATTTGAAGTTTTTCTTCATGTCGCGCAGTTCTTGCGCAATGAGCTGGCGAATCAGCTCCTTGTTAAGAGTTTCGTCCGGGTTTGCTACGAGGGCGTGGGACGCCCCTAGCGTCGCTGCGCTGGACCGATAGGGCGCGGGCACTTGCGCACTTTTGGGCCCTGTTACGCTGATTCGCAGCTGGCGAAAGTCGGCAAAGGTCTGCGTCGCATCTTTGTTGTAGGCCAGCCTCGTCCAGTGCACAAGGTGCTGGGGGCCAACGTTTTCACCCACTGATGACCGGCCAAAGTAGCCCGTACCAATCATGAAGGTCGGTGGCAAATGGGTGGCAAAGCCCGCCGCTCCCTGCGAGCATGGAGCGTTGACAACGACGCGGTAGACGTTCAAATGAGCGGCAAAATCCAACGCTCTTTGCGCATCCTCACCATGGAAGGCGGCCGAATGCCCGGCCCCCGACAGGCGCAAAATCATCTGTGCCACGCGCCGGGCGCCCTCAAAGCTGTCGGAGCAATACAACGCCAACACTGGGCACAGCTTTTCTTTGCTCAGCGGCTCGCTGATCCCTACCTGGTTGATCTTAGCCACTAGTATCTTGGAATTGGGCTGCACACGCAAACCAGCTTCGCGCGCAATCCAGGTCGCGCTTTTCCCAACCGCTGCTAAGTTCAATTGATCTTCTGGGAAGAGATAGGCGCGCAGGCGCACAACCTCTTCCTCATTGCACAGGTGGGCACCGGCCAGACGCAACTCGCGCTCCAGTCGCTGGCGGTCTTGCTCCAGCGTCAGTAAGACGCTCTCGTTGGTGCACAGCACCGAGTTGTCAAAGCTTTTGCTGCTGACAATCATTTGCGCGGCGCGACGCATATCGGCACTGGAATCAACAAACACCGGTGCGTTACCTGGCCCGACGCCAAGTGCGGGGTTACCCGAGGAGTACGCGGCGCGAACCATCGATTCGCCGCCAGTCGCCAGCACCACTGCCACCTTGGGAGAAGCCATCAGTGTATTCACCAAGGGAACACTAGGGCTTTCAATGCATTGAATCACGCCGTCGGGCGCACCTGCCGCCAAGGCCGCAGCATTGAGCTTTTGCGCAGCCTCGTTACAGCATTCCGAGGCTGCAGGATGTGGGCTGATGATGATGGCATTTCGACTCAGCATCGCCAGCATCACTTTGTAGTAGAGAGTCGAAACCGGGTTTGTAGCAGGCGTTAGTGCCAGTACGATACCGGCCGGCTTAGGGATTTCGACCATCTTTCGGGCCTGGTCGACACGCGGGTTGACAAGATCGAGTTCGCGGTAATAGTCAAGTAGCGGGTACGCGACCAGCTCATTCTTAAGCTTTTTATGCTCGGCCACGCCGTAGCCGGTTTCACGCACTGCCCATTCGGCAAAATAGCCGGCGTTGTCGTGGGCGGCCTTGGCGACGGCGGTGGCGATGCTCATGACGGCAGCATGATCGAGGCTGGCGAAGTGTTTGGCCGCCCATTCGGCGCGGTCAATTTTCATCAGGCCCGTGGCCAAGGCCTGGTCGGGAACCTGCAGGCGCGGAGCTTCCAACGGGTGGGCTATATCGTTGGTTTGCATACTCAGAGTCCTCGACGCGCGCTGCGCAAAAGTTCGCGGGCACGCGGCATGGCGGCGTCAAAACGGTCCACAATTTCCTGACAGAGGGGCGCCGTCAGCAGCACCCCGGGTTTAAATTGCAGCACCCTCTTGTCCAGTGACGAAAAGATGGCCCATACCCCGTTTTCATACAAGGCACGAGACACGGCTACAGCGCCCTCGGGGTGGTCAAATTCCAGGCCTAGGATCACGCCGCGCTGGCGCACGCCGACAAAGATGTCGTTGTGCCGCGGCATCAGTTCGGCAAAGGCCTTGGCGAAAAAATCAGCTACGCTGTGAACATTGGCAATCACTTCTGGGCGCTGCAAAATGCTCAGAACCTGGTGCGCCACCACGCAGCCGAGTTCAGAGCCGCCAGAGGTGCTGATGTGGGCCGCACCGTCTTCGCGTTGCCAGGCAGCGCATTGCTCAGTGGCGACGCAAGCACTAATGGGATAGATGCCGCCGCCGAGGCCTTTAGCCGTGACGAACATGTCGGGCTGTAGGTCATAGGTTTGCCAGCCCCACATAGCTCCGGTGCGCATCAGGCCAGTTTGAACCTCGTCGGCAATGTACATGCTGCCGTACTTGTGGCAGAGGTCCTGGCAGGCGCGCAGGTAGCCCTGTTTGGGCATGGGAAAGCCATAGGTGGCGGGGATAGTTTCGATGATGAATGCCGCTACGTCACGCCGGCGCAGCGCCGCGTCCAGAGCATCAACATCATTGAACGGCACCTGGATAAATTCGTCCGGCCGATCTGCTAAGAAAATCTTAGAAAAACGGTCGTCGCCAGTCGCCACAGATAGCCCCGAGTGACCATGATAGCCTTTGATGATAGACACAATTTTGCTACGTTGTGTTGCATATCGGGCAGATTTGATAGCGATTTCGACTGCTTCAGCACCACCAGCGCCAAAAATAGCGTAATTTAAACTGGGCGCCGTACCAACCAGCTTTTCTGCAAGTGCGGCTCGCGCTACCGAGGGGAACCAGTGGTTGCCCATGTCAAAGTAATCGAGCGCTGACTTTAATGTGGCTACCAATTCCGGGTTGCGGTGGCCGAAGTTATAGGTGCCGCCGTTCAGATGCAGATCGATTAGACGCTTGCCAGACATGTCGTACAAAAAGTAGGCCTCGCGCCGATCGATTACCAGATCAATGCCGACGTCACGCCACAGTTTTGCCTTACCTGGATTCCAGAACTGCGCCGCCTTGGCGTACAACGCGTCCTTGGATTCGAAGCTGAAAAACCCATAGTCAAACACTGTTTTCTCCTAGTTAAACTCAGCATAAACAGTAAATGCCTGACGTGCAACAAATATTTATGCAGGGCTTGGAAAATGTCATAGAAAAGAGGGAAAACACCTATTGAATCAGTCGATTTTCAATTGTTTTCCCCAATTTATACAAAAATTCCAGCACTGGACGGCAAAAGTAGAACATTTTTGTTGGATATCGGGCATAAAAGTTTTACTTTGCGGCCAATCAAAAGCATCGCAACTGCACTGCGAATGCCCGTTAAGCTTGTGCCAATTTCATCCATCCTGACGGGGGCAATGTGGCGACACCATCACGTAAGACGCAGCGACAAAATCAAATCCTTGAAAAGCTGGTGCTGAATCCTTCGCTGCGCGTGCACCAGCTCGCTGAAGCGTTGGAGGTGTCCACGGAAACCGTGCGACGCGACCTTGCGGAACTGGACGAAGGCGGCAAAATCAACCGCACGTACGGCGGGGCGGTACGCACGCAACGCTTTGAGCCGGCCTTGTCTGAGCGCCTGCAGCTAAAAGTCAATGAGCGTCAAGCCATCGCCCGCAGGGCGCTCGAAATGCTGGGCAACTATGAAACACTCTTGATTGGCGGTGGCGCCACGACACTGCATTTCGCTCGAGCAATTCGCCAACTGCAGCATCCAATGACGGTGATCACGCCCGCGTACGGTGTGGCGCAAGAACTGTCGCACAACCCGTTCTTCGAAGTCTTCTGCCTGCCGGGCACTTTTGACGGCCGCGAAGGACTGGTGTGCGGACCGCAGACCATCAAGGCCATCGAGCGCTTTCAAGTGCCGGTAGCCGTTCTCGGTGCCTCAGGCGTGAATCGGGAAGGCATCAGCGAAGCATTGCTCAGCGCGGGACAGGTCTATGAGGCTATGACTGCCATTGCGGACCAGGTGTTCGTGCTTGCAGATAGCTCCAAATTCAACAAACGAGCGCTTACATTGTTCAGCCCGTGGAGCGAAAAGCACACACTTTTGACAAACGAACAGCCGGCGGGGGAACTGCTATCGGCCATGACCGATGGCGGCGCGCACGCGGAGGTTGTTGACGCTGGCTGAGGTAACGCGGGATCTGTTCTAGTTTACATGCTTTGCTACAAAACCAGTAGGCGCAGCTATTGGTATCGGAGTAAGGGGAGTTTTCCGCTGCATTTCTGTCGTCTAAGGTGCTTACAGTGACACTCAAATTTCAGGCGCGTGCGCCAAGCCGTTCTTATGTCGGAATTCGCGATTTTCGATTAGTGGAAGCATTACTACACTTCACGCTAGTTCCTAATTAATTCATTGGACCGACGCAAAAGCTAGCGACACGCTTCAATGGCCGCGTCAATAAAAGCCAGCCTTCCCGGGGTACCAAGCCCGCCATCATGCGCCCCCCGCAGGACGGCAGCGGGCTCTGAGGGATTCATGTAACAGTCTCGGGGCATCGCGCCGATCATTACAATAACGGTGTTAGATTCAGGCTCCACATGGATCCATTGGCCATAAACACCTATGGCAGTAAACGACCCAGGCCTGATAACCCACCAGAAATAGCCATATCCGAAAATTTTCGGATAGGGGGCGGGCCAGAAGTCAACATTGAAATTAGGTGCACAAGGTGCAGTCGATTCTGCTACCCAGCCCTCCGGCACGATTCGCTCACCATTCGCAGCAACTCCATCATTCAACATCAGTTGCCCGAGTCTCGCATAATCGCGCAATGTTGCACCACAGCAACTTCCCGTAATCTCGAATCCATCATCGGAATCAAGCATGAAATAACCGTCATAATCCATCTCCATGGGTATCCAGACGCGCTCCGAGCAGTAATCAGCGACGTGCCTTCCAGTTGCACGCGTCAATACATGACTCAGCAGAAATGTATCGCCGGTATTGTAGGAAAACTGTTTCCCGGGCGGGTTGATTCTTTTTGCTATTTTAAGTCGATCTAAAATAAAATTTTTCTTTCGTTCCGCGATTGGTCTTATATAATCTGCAGCGACATTAGAATGTAGATCCTCATAATTTTCCGTAAACTCAGCCCCAGAGCACATGGTCAGCAAATTTCTTAAAGTAACCTGCTCATAAATTGTTCCTTGAAATTCTGGTAGAAACTTAGGCACGGCATCATCTAAAGATTTGATATAACCATCCTGAATAGCGGCGCCAATTAAAATCGAAGTGAGTGATTTCACTACTGAAGAGGATTGCCATGCTTTATCAGGCGCCAATCCAAGCGCGTATCGCTCTAATATTACTTCCCCCTTATGGAGAACCAAGAGGCCGCTTAGATGCTCATCTTTCATTAAATCATTTACATCACGTTTGCGATCTAAGAACCCGTATGTAGGATTTATCTCTTGGGTTCTTTTAATAAAGGACTTTTTGGAGCCAGCAGATTTAATTACGCGAGTTGCAAAGATCTGATCCCAATTTAGGAAACCTTGCTCCATTAAATTAGGCGTCCATAAGAGAAAGTCCTGGCCAAGTAATCCTTGCAGCCATGCGATTTTGTCTTTATCTTCTATGGAGTTGTTCAATTTCATGACGTTATCCTCAATATTAAAAAATAATCTGATTGAATCATGTTGGCGAAGATATGAGTCGATATTGATACCTTCCGTCGCAACCACTTCCTCCCAAAGCGCGTCGTTTTCAAATTGTGAGCCGCTCAGAGCGGTTAAACCGGGTCGCTGGCGACTTACCTCCGCACCCGTATCTATTCCAATCACTCAGCTTCCTTTTCCTGGTGCATGGGAACGTGAGCGTCCGTCCAGAACGATATGGCAACTGGAGACGAATTTCGTACTGTGCCGGTTGAGAAGCGGTGTTCATGGGTGCAACTTTCGCGGAGACGGAAGGGGGTCGCCGGTGGTCCGATTCAGTATAGGGCCTATCCTGAATTTTGTGTTAGGAGTCATGCATCCCAAAGGAGCAAGTAATGACCGATTCAACCCACACCTACCAGGGTCAGTAAGCGCAAATCTAAAGGGCTGTTTAGGGGGGTCTAAGCGCAGACCGGCGAAAATTTCATAAAGCCCGCCACGGCCCGAAAAGCGCAACTTTGCTGGTCGTGTCCCCCAAAAATAGCAGCATTGAGAGTGAAATTTTGGCCTTAGATAAAGGGGGGGTGCGGTGTAAAACTTGTGCGGTTTATGCCGAGTTCGACGCCGGTACTGTTGCTGGGGTGCATTGGCTCTTCAGGGTAGTTTTTGTCTTACAGCCGTATTTTTCATAGTAAAAAGTGCTATAGTTTCACATATATGATGGATCAAAAACGCGTTTTCAAGACAAAGACTTTTGACAGATGGGCAAAGAAATTACCGAGTGACAACATACTGTGGCGGGCTGCAAGAGAGATAGAACATGGCTTGTTTGAAGCAGACCTGGGTGGCGGCATTTGCAAGAAGCGGGTCGCCATTGCAGGTATGGGAAAAAGTGGGGGAACAAGAACATTGGTAGCCAAACAACACGCGGCGGCGATTTTCTTTTTGCTTGGCAGAGAAAAGAGCTCACCGGGCACCGACTTCTCTGACGCTGCCGTAGAAGCTGTCAAACTTATCGGCGCAAAGTTACAAACTCAACCCATGTCAAAACTTGATGAAATGAAATTCAACGGAAGCTTAAAGGAGATATGCAATGACAAAAAGAACCAGTGAAGAAGCGCGCATGCTCCAGGAGCTCCTGGATACGGCGGCCGACATGAGCAGCTACGGCGTCATGTCTAAA
>CAMDKE010000132.1 GCA_945901215.1 Comamonas sp. lk | reverse complement strand
CAATGTGCCCGTGGGGCTGGGCGAGCCGCTGTTTGACAAGATGGACGCAGACATTGCCTACGCCATGATGGGCATCAACGCCGTCAAGGGCGTCGAGATTGGCGCCGGTTTCGCCAGTGTGGCGCAGCGCGGCACCACGCATGGGGATTCGCTGTCTCCCCAGGGTTTTGTCAGTAACAACGCGGGTGGCGTGTTGGGCGGCATCAGTACCGGGCAGGACCTGGAAGTGAGCATTGCCATCAAGCCCACCAGCTCCATCATCACGCCGCGGGCCTCCATTGACGTCGAAGGCCAAGCGACTGAAGTGGTGACCAAAGGCCGCCACGACCCGTGCGTGGGCATTCGCGCTACACCGATTGCCGAGGCCATGCTTGCGCTGGTGGTCATGGACCACGCCTTGCGCCACCGCGCGCAGTGCGGCGATGTGCAGACCGCGCTTGCACCCATCGCCGCCCAGGCGCCCGCCTTCTGACGACAGCCTATTTTTGAACCCCGCGTCCCCATTTGGAGCCCGCATGAAAACTGCCTTGGTATTAAACGGTCCCAACCTCAACCTGCTCGGCACGCGCGAGCCTGCGGTCTATGGCAGCCAGACCCTGGCCGATGTGCAGGCCCTGTGCCAGCAAGCCTGCGCCACCCACGGTTTTGCGCTGGACTTTCGTCAAAGCAACCACGAGGGCGTCTTGGTCGACTGGCTGCACGAGGCCGGGCGCCTGCACGCAGCGGGCGAGTTGGCGGGCGTGGTGCTCAATGCTGGCGCCTACACCCACACCAGCGTGGCGTTGCACGACGCCATCAAGGGCACTGGTATTTTGCTCATTGAGTTGCACATCAGCAATGTGCATGCGCGTGAGGCGTTTCGCCATCATTCTTTTATTTCGCCAGCCGCCAAGGCGGTGATGGCTGGATTTGGCGTCAAGGGTTACGCCTTGGCCATCGCAGGCTTGGCGGGCCTGCAATAGGGCAGGCCCTTTAGTTGCTTCATCGAACACCACCATGACCACCACGCTCAAAATCGACTTCGTCTCCGACATTGCCTGCCCCTGGTGCGCCGTGGGTTTAGGCGCCCTTGAGGGCGCGCTCAAGCGTCTGGCGCCGGAGGTGAACGCAGAGCTGCATTTCCAGCCCTTCGAGCTCAACCCCCAGATGCCCCCCGGTGGCCAAGACCTGGGCGAACACATTACCGAGAAATACGGCTCCACCCCCGAACAACAGGCCCAGATGCGCGAGACCATTCGCCAGCGTGGTGCCGAGGTGGGTTTCACCTTCAAAGCCGGTGGCCGGGGCCGGGTGTACAACACCTTTGACGCGCACCGCCTGCTGCATTGGGCTGGTTTGGCCGGTGTTGGGGGCCCGCAATACGCTCTCAAAAGAGCACTCTTGGAGGCCTACCAGGGCCGCGCTGAGTGCATCGAATCGCATGAAGTCTTGCTTGCAGCGGTGGGAGCGGCTGGCCTGGACGTGGTGCAGGCGCAAGCCGTTTTGGAAAGCGATACCTACAGCGACGAGGTGCGCGCGGTGGAGCAGTACTACCAGCGCGCGGGCATCCGCTCGGTGCCCGCCATCATCATCAACGACAAGCACCTGATCTCGGGCGGCCAGCCGGTTGAGGTGTTCGAGCAGGCATTGCGCCGGATTGCCGCAGGTGCCGCCTAAATGGTGACCGTGACGCCTGTCAAGGAGCTGCGGGCGGTGGTGCTAGGCGCCAGCGGCGCACTCGGCGCTGCATTTGTAGAGTTGCTGCGGGCTGATCCCCGGTTTTTCCAGGTACTGGCCCTCTCGCGCAGTAGCACTCCCGCCTTTGACTTGGAGCTAGAAGCCAGCATCCAGCAATGCGCCCAAGAGGTGGGGCAGGGCGGGGCAGTGCATTGGCTGATCGACGCCACCGGCGCTCTGGAAATCGACGGTGTGGGGCCCGAAAAGCGGCTTGACGCGATCAGCGCCCCCGGCTTGATGCGGTCCATGCAGATCAACGCCATTGGTCCAGCGCTGCTCATGAAGCATTTCATCCCCCTGCTCGCGCCCGACGTGCCCACGGTCTATGCCACGCTGTCGGCGCGCGTGGGCAGCATCGAGGACAACCGCAAAGGCGGCTGGTACGGCTACCGTGCGGCCAAGGCCGCGCGCAATATGCTGCTGCAAAGCGCTGCAGTTGAAGTGAGCCGCCGCCGCCCGCTGGCCGTTTTTGCGGCCTTGCAACCGGGCACGGTGCGATCCAAACTCAGCCGCCCTTTCGTGGCGCCCAGCGACGCTATGGCGCCTGAGGCGTCGGCAGCGCAGTTGTTGCAGGTGTTGCAGGCTTTGCGGCCCACCGGGCGGGCGCAGTTTGTGGACTACCGTGGCGCGTCCGTCCCTTGGTAGCCCGGAGGCAATGTTGAGTTGAAAAGTGCATCGGGGAGCGCATGAGGTGACCATTCGGGACTTTGTTTTTGATTTTGGCGGTGTCGTCTTTGACTGGAATCCGGCGGCGATGGTGCGTTCTCACTTTCGCGGTAATTGGCAGGGCTTTGAGAGCGCGGAGGCACTGTGTCGGGCTATTTTTGCGCATGCCGACTGGCTGGCCTTTGACCGGGGCGAGCGCACCTTGCTCGAAGTGACCGACCAAACAGCCCAACGTCTGGCAATTCCCCCGCCAACGATGCACGCCTTGCTTGCACCCATTGGTGAACAGTTGCAGCCTATCGCCAGCACGGTAGCGCTGCTGCAATGTTTGCGCGAGCGACGCGAGGCAGGGGAGGGCATGCGGCTGCTCTTTCTTTCCAATATGCCCGCGCCCTTCGCCCGCACCTTGGAGCAACGCCATGCCTTTATTCAGTGGTTTGACGGAGGCATTTTTTCTGCGGACGTACGGCTGCTTAAGCCGCAGGCCGAAATCTACCAACTGCTGGCACAACGGTACCGCTTGCAGCCCGGTAACACGCTATTTATTGACGACCACGGGCCCAATGTGCAAGCCGCTGCCGCCCTAGGTTGGCAAGCGCTACACCTTACCGATCCAGCCGAACTCTCTAAACACCTGGCCCTGCCGTGAGCAGTGCCTGTCCTGCGCGGTGCAGCCGGGTAGGCGGCGCAGAGCGAGAATGTACTGCCCAAGTCGCCGTGCCGGTGCGCCTTTTATCCGCCCTTTGATGCCTTCCATAACACCCGCCACCCCGTCCGAACCACTGCCGCGTGTGCTTTGGTCCCTGTTGTTTGGCAACTTTGTCATTGGTACCGGCGTGATGGTGGTGCCGGGAACGCTCAATGATATTGGCAGTTCGCTTGCGGTCTCTGTGGCGGTGTCCGGGCAGCTGATCACGGCTGCAGCGGTGATGATGTGCCTGGGAGCGCCGCTTTTTGCCAGCGTGGTGGCAGGTTGGGACCGCAGGCGCTTGCTGGCGCTGTCGATGTTGTGGTACGCCACGTTCTTGGCCTTGAGCGCACTGGCGCCAGACTTCGGGTGGCTCATAGTTTTGCGCGTGCTGGCGGCGGTTTCGCCGGCCATTTTTACGCCCCAAGCCGCCGCGTGCATTGGCCTGTTGGTGCCGCCGACGCAGCGTGGGAGGGCCATTACCTTTGTTTTTTTGGGTTGGTCGGTTGCCTCGGTGGTGGGTGTTCCACTGGGCGCCTGGATAGGTGGCACGCTGGGTTGGCGCAGTGCTTTCGGGTTTGTGGCCTTGCTGAGTTTGGTCAGCGCGGTCTGGGTTTGGCGGAGTTTGCCCGACGGGGTGCGTCCCCCGGCCTTTTCGCGCGCTGCATGGGGCGAGACCTTGCAGTCCCGCGCGCTCATGCTGTGTGTGGCGGTGACGCTGCTGTATTCGGCTGGCCAGTTTGTACTGTTCTCGTACTTTGCACCCTATTTCAAGCTTCACTTGGATGTCACACCGGCCGAATTAAGCCTATTGTTTGCCTGCTTTGGTGCCTGCGGCTTGATTGGCAACCTGGTGATGTCGCGCCACATTGACCGCATAGGCGCTCCACGCGCGGTCATGTGGGCGGTGGCCAGCATGGGTTTGAGCCTGCTGCTCTGGCCCCTGGCCACTAGTTTGGCCTTGGCTGCGCTGGTTTGTGTGCCCTGGGGTTTGGGGTGTTTTGCATCCAACTCTGCGCAACAAGCGCGCCTGGTTGGCATTGCGCCCCTGCTGGCATCGGGCTCAATTGCGCTCAACAGTGCCGCCATGTACGCCGGTCAAGCCTTGGGTGCAGGCGGCGGTGGGTGGTTGGTTGCCCAGGGAAATATGGATTCGTTGCACTGGTTCGGCTTGGCGGGCCTGCTGGCGTCCATGGCCATGAGCTGGTGGGCCACACGCCAACCCGCGCACCGCACACGCGCTACAAGCTAGAAGTTCATCGCCAGGGGCTTGGGCAGTTTGTCGTCGGGGTAGAGGCTGTATTCGTCCCAAATGCCTGCGCCGTAGTGCTGGTCGCACAGGGCCTCGATGTCGTCCAAGGTGGTCAGCACGGTGCTGAACATGGTGTCGTAGAAAAATGGCTGGTCGGTGTGTTCGCCAGGGCGCACTTCGATGTGGTAACCATGCACCCACACCCGCTTTCCCGCATGCTTGGTGGCGAAGGCGGCCCGGCGTTTGATCAGCTCGGCCTCTTCGTATTCGTCGTCTGTCAGGCGGCGCAGTTGGTAGGTGTTTCCGTGCAAGGGGTGTACCGCGTCGAGTTGCAAATCCACCATTTCCCAGTCCGGCGAAATCTGGTTGGCCACGTTGGCCAATTCTTCGGGCGTGATGTCGCCCTCCCAGTGCACTACGTCGATGCAGCGCGACGCGCCCACCTCTCCGTCCCAAATGCTGGCGCTGTGTTTCATGGCTTTTTTACGCATGGTCCTGTCCTTGTGATTTGTCGTGGCGGCTCGATCACCCATAGGTTGATCCGTTACTTTAAGCAAGATCCAATGATGCCCTACCGGGCCTTTGCCATACGCTGCGCCATGTCAGCAGGTAAGCCAAAGGGCAGGGTTCGCTCAAACTGGAGCGCGTCTTGGTAGTTGCTGCTGGCGGCTTGCGCCAACAAGCGCTTCACGATGCGGTTGGTGCCGCTGGAATTGGCGACGATCTCGGCGACCAGGCCGGCAATCAAGGCGTCGATCTCGGTGTCGGAAACACAATGGTCTACCAAACCCCAGCCTTGCGCCTGCCGACCCGTGATGCGGCGGCTGGTGAACATGAGTTCCTTGGCCTTGGCGTACCCAACGCGCCGGGGCAGGCGCACCGACATCCCCCACACCGGAACCAGGCCCCACTGCCCGTGGGTGTCGCCCAACTTGGCCGACTCCGCCGCAACCAGGATGTCGCAGCCCAAGGCCAATTCCAGGCCACCGGTCAGGCAGTGGCCATGCAAACGGGCGATGGTGGGTTGGGGCAAGCGCTCAAGCGCGTCAATCGTTTCGGCCGCGAAGGCCTCGTCCATTTCGGCGCTGATGGTGGATAGGTCATGCCCGGCACAAAACGAGCGCCCGGCGCCTTGAAGCAGCACGCATGCCACCGATTCGTCAACGGCAATGGCGTCCAAGTGGGCACGCAATTCCACAAAGATCTGGGGGGAAAGGGCGTTGAGTTTGTCTGGCCGGTTGAGTGTCAAGGTGGCAAGGCCCTGGGCGTCATGCCGGGTCAGTAGTTCGGTGTGCATGGGGTGGTTGGCTTGTTGGGGGTGACAAACTATTCTAGGACTGTGTGCTGCTGCCTTTGGGTCGCCCGTTTCGCATGTCACCTCGCCGCCTCAGCACGCACGATTTTCAGATAGCGCCAGGGCAATGCGCTTGCGCTCCACTTTGGGCTTGGGGCACGCGCTGTGCGGCAGGTCATACCAGCTGTGCACATCGTTTTCCGGCGCCATGCCGTGCAGCAAGTGGCATTTGCTTTGAAATAATTACAGACTTCCTTGTCAGATTAAAGATACGCCTTGGCGTTTTTGGCTTTCGGATTGGGTAGTATGCGAGCATGACCGAGCCCCCAAACCTTGCTGGCCCCGCTCCGCACCGCGACCTGTGCACTGACTGTGGCGTCTCGCGCAGCAGCGAGCCCAAGCGCTGCGCCAGCGCCTGCCAGTTCATCCAGCCGGACTATCCCCGGTTGGAGGTTCAAGTGCACGGCCGCACCCGCGACCCGGCGCGCCCTAACGAGCTGCACTTTGGCCCCCACTTGCACACGCTGCGCGCCACTTTGCGCCAACCGGCGGTGGGCGCGCAGTGGAGCGGCATTACCACCCGCATTGCCGAGCGCCTGTTAGAGACCGGCCAGGTGCAAGCCGTGCTGGCCATGGCCCCCGACCCCCAAGACCGCTGGAAACCCGTGCCCGTGCTGGTCACCCAGGCACAAGACATGGCGCAGTGCCGGGGCATGCGCATGGGCTACGCGCCGCTGCTCGCGCTGCTTGAGCCCGCGCGCGCCCAGGGCATTACCCGGCTGGCGGTGGTAGGCGTAGCCTGCCAGGTCTACGCCTTGCGTGCGCTTGAAAAAGAACTGGGCTTTGAGCAAATCTATGTGATTGGCACACCTTGCTCGGACAACACCACCACCGAAAATTTCCATGAGTTTTTGGGCCTGGTGGCGGGCCAGACCCAGGACGACCCCAAGTCCATTTCTTACCTTGAGTTCCGGGCCGACTACCACGTCGAACTGCGCTTTGACGATGGCCGGCGCCGCGAGATTCCGTTTTTGCAGCTGCCTTTATCGCAGCTGCGGCCCGACTTTTTTCCCATGACCTGCCGCAGCTGCGTGGACTACACCAACGTGCTGTCTGACATCACCGTGGGCTATATGGGTGGCGAAGGCCAGCAGTGGCTCTTGGTGCGCAATGCGCGCGGCCAGCAGATGCTGGAATTGCTGGGCGATGAGGTGCAGACCAGCGCACCGGGCAGCGCCGGCAAGCGCGCCGGTGCGGTCAAAGGCTTTATTGGCAATGTGCAGCGCGCCGCCGGTGGCCTGCCACTGCGGCGCATGCCCAATTGGCTGCGCCCCATCGTGGGCTGGCTGATGCCCAGAGTGGGGCCGCGCGGCCTGGAATTTGCCCGCGCCCGGGTAGAAATGAAGGCCGCAGAAACCATCATCCACCTGCGCCGCGAAGAGCCCCAGCGTATGAAAAAAATGGTGCCCATCCATGTGTGGCAGCTGATGCAGCCCTATGGTCTGCAGCCTGAGCCGGGTGAACTGCCCGCAGCCCCTGCGCCGACTGCGACTCGGATTTGATGCGCGAAATGCATCAAACCCCATGAGTAAGCCCATGGCCATCGCCCTTGTTGTGGTTCTGCTGCTGGCGGCAAGCGTTTGGGCGCTTTGGACGCCTGACCGGGCGCTTGCCGATTTGCAAGCCAAGTACCAGACCCCTGCGGACGAGACCGTGCTGCTGCTGGGCAACCGCGTGCGTCTGCGCGATACAGGCCCCAAAGACGCCCCCGCAGTGCTGATGCTGCACGGCTTTGGCGCCAGCCTGGAAACCTGGGAGCCTTGGGCGCAAGCGCTTTCCCAGCAAATGCGTG
>CAMDKE010000131.1 GCA_945901215.1 Comamonas sp. lk | reverse complement strand
CAAGTGGCAGTACTGCGCCCCTCGGCGCAGCCCATCACATCGCCGTAAAACCGGCGTGTGGACGCAAGGTCGAGGACGTGGATAGACAGGTGGAACAGGCTTTGCATCGCCGCAGGATAGCAGGCCCTCGACTGCCATAATCGCGCCCTATGTCGCCCCTGCACACCCTTCGCACCACCCGGCTGCTTGCGCGCGCCGTGTTGCTGTGGTGGTGTCTGGCGCTCGGGCTGGCCACCGCCGCACCGCTGGCGCAAGCGCAGGGCAGCCGCATGGTGTGCTCGGGCTCGGGCATGGTCATGCTGGTGGACGCGGACACTGGCGCGCCCGCCGGTCAGGGTGCACACGGCCTGGATTGCGCGCTCTGCGTATTGACTGGCGCACCGCCAACGCCAGCGAACACCGATTTTTCTGTTCCCACCAGCCCCAAATCATTCGTCTCCAGCGCCAGCACGCACGCACGCGCTTGGCGCAGCGCAGCACCACCGCCCGGACGCGGGCCGCCAGCCCAGGCTTGACTGCGCGGCTGGCCTGAACCAGGCGGGCCTTGCGCACCGTGGGTGCGGCACCACGGCCCGGCTGTGGTTTGCGCTTACCGGCTCCCTCTCCCCTCTCCCTCTTGCGCCCCACGCGCTGCATCGCAGCCTGGGCGCGACCCCATGGCCCCGGCTGCGCGCGCAGCCTGCTTGTTGAAGAACTTTATGAATTTCTCTTTTTTAGCCTCTTTGGCCACCGCTTGCGCCTTGTGCCTGGGCGCCCCAAGCTTTGCCCACGTGGTGTTGCAAGACGGCGCGGCTGCGGCCAACACCAGCTACCGCGCCACCTTTCGCGTGGGCCACGGCTGCGACCAGCAAGCCACCACCGCCCTGCGGGTGACTATTCCAGCCGGCTTTAACGGCGCCCAGCCCATGCCCAAGGCGGGCTGGACGGTGAGCACCAAAACCGGTCCCCTGCCCGTGCCTTATGAGAGCCATGGCAAGAAATACCTTGATGGCGTGCTGGAAATCAGCTGGACCGCCAACGGCCCCGAGAACGCCTTGCCTGCGGCCTATTACGATGAATTTGTGCTGCGTGGCACCACCCCGGCCAAGGCCGGGCCGCTCTGGTTCAAAGTGCTACAAAGTTGCGCCCAAGGCGTAAACGACTGGGCCGAAGTGCCTGCCAGCGGCACCTCGACCAAGGGGCTGAAGTCGCCCGCAGCGCTGCTCGACGTGCTGGACGTGCAAGCCGCTGGCGCCCACGCGCATTGACGTAACACTTCTGTTTTTTTCCAACCCCCGGTACTTTGGAGTTCCTATGAAAAGCAAAATTTCCGTCGCAATCGCTTTAGCCGCCTTGTGGGCGGGCCAGGCCCTGGCCCAAAACGTGCAAGTGAAAGACCCCTGGGCGCGCGCCACCGTGCAAGGCCAAAAGGCCAGTGGCGCCTTTATGACGCTGACCGCCAAAGCGGACACCACTTTGGTCGGTGTGGCCAGCAGTGTGGCCGGTGTGGCCCAGGTGCATGAAATGAAAATGGATGGTGGCGTGATGCAAATGCGCGCCCTGCCCAAGGGCCTGGAGCTGCCCGCAGGCAAGGCCGTCACACTGAAACAGGGCAGCTTTCACCTGATGCTGATGGACCTGAAAGTGCCTTTGCAAACAGACACCACCATTCCCGTGACGCTGCGCTTTAAAGACGCCAAGGGCGTGGAAAGCACGCTGGAACTCAAGGTGCCGGTAAGCACCAGCGCGCCCGGCGGTGATGCAGGCGGACACCAACACGACATGCCGACCAAGCCATAAGCGCTCGCGGGCGGCGGCACCAGCCGCGCGTGCCGCAGTGGCGCGCCAGCGCCCTGGCCAACTACCGCTGGGACGCGCAACTGAGCACCTCGCTGGGCCTGCGCTACAGCGGCGACCAGTTCTCCACCCTGAACAACACCGACGTCAACGGCTTTGCCTACACGGCGGCGAGCCGCTTTTTGGTGGTTGACGTGCGGGCGCGCTACGCCATCGAACCCAAGCTGGTGGCTGCCTTTGGCATTGACAACCTGACAAACGCCCAATACTGGAACTTCCACCCCTACCCAGGACGCACTTTGGTGGCGGAGTTGAAGTACGACTTTTAGGGCCGTGTCGGATGGGCAGTTTCGAGGCAAGCCAAAAACGCCCGCGTCGCCCGCGAAGGCAGAGGCGAACGCCGGTGAATGGCAAAAAACTCGCAGTCGTAGCGAAACACCTCGGGTTGGACCGCCTGCATCTGGCCTTGGCCAACAAAGCTTTGGGCGTAGTGGTCGGGCAAAAAGCCCAAAAACTGACCCGACAAAATCAGGGTGGCAATGCACTCCTGGTCAAAACCAGTGGCCATGCGCGTGAGCTGCAGGCGCTGGCTGACCTGCAAATTGGGCGAGTGGTAGCCCAGACCCGCAAACGGCAAGGTCCGCACCGCCTGCCAGTCCAGCGCGCTGTGATCGGCGCCAAACAAGGCGTGGCCTGGAGCGCAGTAAAGGCGCATGTTCTCGTCAAACAGGCGCACGTACTGCAAGGTATCGGAGTTACGGTGGCCCGGAATAATGCCGATGTGGAACTGCCCGTCGAGCACGCCGCGCTCAATTCCGTTGAGCGTGGCCACATGCAGGTTCAAACCCACGTCGGGCGCACGCTGCGAAAACAGCGCAATGGCCTGGGCAATATGCGCCTGCGGGTTGCTCACCGTCTTGTCAAACACTGCCACCTGCAACTGTCCGCCCATGCGCTGGTGGATCTCGTCCACGCTTGCGCGAAAAGCGTCGGTAGCGGCCAGGAGTTGCGTGGTTTTGGCATAGATTTTTTGCCCTTCCGCGGTCAGTGCGAAACCGGCGCGCCCGCGTCGGCACAGCACCAGGCCCAGGCGGGTTTCCAGGTCTTTGATATGGCGGCTTACGGTGGAGGTGCCGATATTGAGCTCGAGCTCGGCTGCCGCCATACCGCCGCAATCGGCTACGGAGCGAAACACACGCAACAGGCGCAAGTCCATGTCGCTGAGCTGGCCTAGGGCCGATCGGCTGGGGTGGGCGCTTGGTATCGGCTTTGGTTTCATATATATGCAACTAAATAGTGATAACTCTCACTTTGTAAGAGTAACCGATGCGCCCACAATGCGCTACCCCTTAGCCATTCATCAGGAGATCGCCATGAAACCCCATGAAACCGCCGCCCACCAAGCCCAGGGCCCAATCACCACCACCTCCAGCTTCCCCATGGACGCCGCGTGGATGGAGGCGCATTGGATGCCTTACACCGGCAACCGCAACTTCAAAGCAAACCCCCGCATGATGGTCAGCGCCCAGGGCGCCTATTACACCGACAGCAACGGGCGCAAGCTCTTGGACGGTTTGTCGGGTCTGTGGTGCGTAGGCCTGGGTCATGGCCGCGCCGAGATCAACGAGGCAGTCAGCCGCCAGATCGCCACCCTGGACTATTCACCTGCCTTCCAGTTTGGTCACCCGCTGTCGTTTGAGCTGGCCAACAAAATCACCGCACTCATGCCCGAGGGGCTGGACCACGTGTTTTTCACCGGCTCAGGCTCGGAATGCGCCGACACCTCGCTCAAGATGGCGCGCGCTTACTGGCGTTCCAAGGGCCAGGGCACCAAAACCCGCCTCATCGGGCGCGAAAAGGGCTACCACGGCGTTAACTTTGCCGGCATTTCAGTTGGCGGCATTGGCGCCAACCGCAAGATGTTTGGCCAGGGCATTGAAGCCGACCACCTGCCCCACACCCAGCTGCCCAGCAATGTGTTCTCGCGCGGCATGCCACCCAACGGCGTGGAACTGGCCGACGAGTTGCTGCGCCTGATCACCCTGCACGACGCGTCCAACATCGCCGCCGTGATCGTCGAACCCATGTCTGGATCGGGCGGCGTGGTGGTACCACCAGCAGGCTACTTGCAACGCCTGCGGGAGATTTGCACCGCCAACAACATCTTGCTGATTTTTGACGAAGTCATCACCGGCTTTGGCCGCATGGGCGCCTACACCGGCGCGGCCGCTTTTGGCGTGACGCCTGACATCATGAACATCGCCAAGCAAGTCACCAACGGCAGCCAGCCCCTGGGTGCCGTAGTGGCCAAGAAGGAAATCTACGACACCTTCATGGCCGCCGGTGGCCCGGAATACATGCTCGAGTTCACGCATGGCTATACCTACTCAGCCCACCCGGTGGCCTGCGCTGCGGGCATCGCCGCGCTGGACCTGCTGGTCAACGAAAACATGATCGAGCGCGTGGCCGGTCTGGCACCTTACTTTGAGCAGGCGGCGCACAGCCTCAAGGGCTCCAAGCACGTCACCGACATCCGCAACTACGGTTTGGCCGCTGGCTTTACCTTGGCTCCGGTGCCCGGCGAACCAGCCAAACGCCCCTTCCAGGTCGCGATGCGTTGTCTTGAAAAAGGCTTTTGCGTGCGCTACGGTGGCGACACCATCGTGCTCGCCCCGCCTTTCATCATCGAAAAGTCCGAGATCGACAGCTTGGTCAACGCTCTGGGCGAGGCGCTGCACGAAACGGATTGAATTTCGGGCGCTTAGTGCGCCCGCATTTGCAACCTGGCACATCGGCAGGTGGATGTGAATTTTTTTCACGCCGCCCTGGTGTGCCCGCACAGGCCTTCCAGGGGCTAAGCTCTGCGTTACGCCGTACCTGCGCCGCTACGCGCGCGGGCATTGGCTTGCCGCACCCACCTTTTCCTGTTTGTTTACTTTCCTTTACGAGCGACTTATGTCCAAAAATCTCCCCATCGGCCACCTCATTGGCGGCAAACTGGTCCCAGGCGGCAGCCGCACGGCAGACGTCTTTAACCCCGCCACCGGCCAGGTTGAAAACCAGGTTTTGCTTGCTGACAAGCTCACCGTCGAGCAGGCCATTGCCAACGCCCAGGCGGCCTTTCCCGCCTGGCGCAACACCCCGCCGCTCAAGCGAGCGCGCGTGATGAGCAACCTCAAGGTCTTGTTGGAGGCGCACGCCGACGAGCTCTGCGCGCTGGTGACCGCCGAACACGGCAAAGTGCTGGGCGACGCCATGGGCGAGTTGCAGCGCGGCATTGAAAACGTGGAATACGCGTCCTATGCGCCCGAGCTACTCAAAGGCGAGCACAGCAAAAACGTCGGCCCGGCCATTGATTCGTGGAGCGAATTCCAGGCCCTGGGCGTGACCGCTGGCATCACCCCATTCAACTTCCCCATCATGGTGCCCCTGTGGATGTGGCCCATGGCGGTGGCCTGCGGTAACACCTTTGTCCTCAAGCCTTCCGAGCGCGACCCCAGCAGCAGCCTGCGGGTGGCCGAGCTGGCACTGCAAGCCGGCTTGCCACCTGGCGTGCTCAATGTGGTCAACGGCGACAAGGAGGCGGTGGACACACTGCTCACCGACCCGCGCGTCAAGGCCATCAGCTTTGTCGGCTCCACGCCGATTGCCGAATACATTTATGCCACCGGGTGCGCCCATGGCAAACGCGTGCAAGCCTTGGGCGGCGCCAAAAACCATGCCGTGGTCATGCCCGACGCCGACGTCGCCAATGCGGTCAATGCCCTCATGGGCGCAGCCTACGGCTCCTGTGGCGAGCGCTGCATGGCCATTCCGCTGGTGGTGGCAGTGGGCGATGCCACGGCCGACGCGGTGATCGCCAGCCTGAAGGTGGAAATTGCCAAAATGAAAGTCGGCCCCGGCACCGCCCCGGGAATGGACATGGGCCCACTGGTGACCAAGCCTCACTTTGAGAAGGTCAAAGCCTATGTGGACCAGGGTGTGGCCGAAGGCGCCAAGCTCGTGGTGGATGGCCGCAATGTGCATGTCCCAGGATTTGAGGGCGGCTATTTCTTGGGTGCCTGCCTGTTTGACAATGTCTTGCCTGGCATGAAGATTTACCAGGAAGAGATTTTTGGGCCAGTCTTGGGTGTGGTTCGTGTCAAAACCCTGCAGGAGGCGATGGACTTGATCGATGCCCATGAATACGGCAACGGCACCTGCATCTTCACCCGCGATGGCGAAGCGGCACGCTACTTTACCGACAACATTTTGGTCGGAATGGTCGGTGTCAACGTGCCCTTGCCGGTGCCGGTGGCCTACCATTCGTTTGGTGGCTGGAAGCGTTCACTGTTTGGCGACCTGCACGCCTATGGCCCGGATGCGGCGCGCTTTTATACCAAGCGCAAGACCATCACCCAGCGTTGGCCTTCTGCCGGCGTGCGCGAAGGCACGATGTTCAGCTTCCCGAGCAGCAAGTAATTGACGTTCGAGAAGCGGCGCAGTCCCGATTGGGACTGCGCCGCTTTTTTGTTTATGGTGTTTTTTCGGTTTAATCGTTATAAAAAAAATAATTAAAAAAATCTTCCAAAATATAGACACAAACGGCAAAAACGTTCAAAATGATGACACGGTCTCCGTTTTATTGAGGGGCCGGGTAAATACATTATTTGTTCGTTGGAGCCCTTATGACTAAATCAAAAGCTGCGAATTTTTCCCAGATGTACACCAAGTACCTCAATCTGGTTCGCACCATCAAAGCATTGCCCACCTTCCCGGATCTCGATGCCGTGGAGGCGCGCATGCTCAATACCTTTGCCGCGAACTGGCACGAGGACAAGCAAATCACGGTGCTCGAAGCCATGGTGATGCTTCCCGAGATTTCGACTACCACGGCGCACCGCCGTTTGAAGATGCTGCGCAAGAAGGGCATGATTGACCTGAACTTGGACAGCCATGACAACCGCGTGAAATACGTGGTTCCAACCAAAGCCACTCACCAGTATTTTGCGCAACTGGGTCAGTGTATGGAGAAGGCGCAGCTGGCTTAAACCCGGGCGGCCGCGAACGCCGCCACGAGCCATGCAAGCACCCACCATGCGCGTGGTGGGTGCTTTATTTTTTTGAAAGTGGCTCGCGATGTTTTTTCGGCCGATTGCGCTGATAGTTTTTCCCACTGCGCTGCTCTATGCGGCATTGTTTGTGCTGAACGACTACTTCTTTGGCTCGCTCTGGTTTTCGCCGGGGGTGAGCTGGGTCTTTCTCCCCAGCGGCTTGTGTCTGATTGCCATTTTGCTGTTTGAGCAATGGGGCGCGCTAGGCATTATTGTGGGTTCGTTGTCAGTGCTGGGCGCGCAGGGTTCGGAACCAGATTCGGTTACCGCTATTGGCGCGGCCCTCATCAGCGGCTTGGCGCCCTTGGCAGCGCGCCAGGTGTGCTTGGGGCTGGCACATATAGACGTCCACCTTCAGTCCCTTACCGCCACCGGCTTGCTGCGCGTAACGCTGATTTTTTCTAGCCTAAGTGCCGCACTGCAGCAGTGCTGGTTTGCGTGGCGCGGCTCGGCAGATCTTTTTTTTACGCAATTGCTTGTTGCGCTGACAGCCAACGTGGTGGGCGCGATGCTGGTGCTGTATGCATGCAAGCTTATGCTGCATTTTTCGGCGTACTTGCGCAAGGGATAATCCAGGCCACATGGCACTGATCACCCTTATAGACGCCCAACTCGCTTTTGGACACGTACCCCTGCT
>CAMDKE010000130.1 GCA_945901215.1 Comamonas sp. lk | reverse complement strand
TCCAGTAAACGCAGCACTACGTCATCGGACAATTGACGTCCCGCCAGACCCCATAGCTCTTCAAGCAAGAGCGGTGCAGTGACGATCGTCGGGCCAGCGTCAAACGTGTGGCCGTTGATATGAATCACGCGGGCCCGCCCGCCTGGCATGTTCAACTTCTCGAGCACCTGCACATTCCAACCTTTGGCGCACATGCGCACGGCTGCCGCTAACCCACCGAAGCCGCTACCAATGACCAGCGCTACTGGGGGCTTGATGTCTGTCTTTCGTATGGACTGCTCAGTGGCGCTGGCGTTCATCGGCATCAACCTAATGTTTTGTCATTCCGCTTCTGTAAAGAGGATTAAAGACCCTATGTGGTGGACATTTTGATCGAGAGTCAGAAAACTGGCTTCTTCTGCTGCCAATGACCTTGCCCTGATACTGAACCTGAGTCGTAGACGTTTTTTGATGCTCAGCTTGACGCTTCCGCTCAAACTTTCATGGGCTGCGTTGGGCGCAATGCCTTTGTTTAACTTCATGCGGCGCAAAGAAACCCCACCTCAGCACCAACGGACAATGCAGTTCAGCCCACCAAAGACCGTTTAAACCATGGGGAACGGATCAGGATCTGATAATCATTCAGCCACATTTTTGGCGCTTCAGGACACCCTGATTTTTTCGGAGATTTACATGAAAAAGACCTTAATCGCAACAGTTTTAGCCCTTGGCGCTGCTTTTACCGTTCAGGCCAAAGACATCGTTGATACGGCTGTGGCCGCCGGTGACTTTAAAACCTTGGCCACAGCACTCGCCGCTGCAGGCCTGGTTGACACCCTCAAAGGCAAGGGCCCGTTCACTGTGTTCGCACCCACAGACGCTGCCTTTGCAAAGATCCCTAAAGCCGACTTGGATGCATTGATAAAAGACAAGGCCAAGCTCACCGCTGTCCTCACCTACCATGTAGTACCCGGGAAAGTGATGGCTGCAGACGTGAAAGCGGGCAAGGTCAAAACCGTGCAAGGCTCTGAACTCACCGTCTCCACCTCTGGCGGCGTCATGGTCGACAAAGCAAAAGTCACCGCCACGGACATCGTGGCCGACAACGGTGTGATCCATGTCATTGATACTGTAATCATGCCCAAGTAAATCTACTGTTCTTGCGATTGCTGGCCTTGAAAGAATTCACAGAAGTTTTTATGGCCACCGCATCTCGCTAGTGTCTCAAAGCGTGGGGGTTGCGAGTTCGAAACTTGCATCGCCCACCATTTACACCTAGATAAATTTTGCATGCAGAAGCAGCCCCCGGTGCTTTTTTTGTTTTACGAGTCTCTGAGCACTCCGCGTCTGGTGTCGTTGCCGGTTCGGCTGATGCTGCCTTGGCGGATGCCCGGGAGAGGTTAATGCGCTCGTTGATTTGAAATATGCGTCGGCGTTGCTAACGCGTTGTTTCCGGTTGTTCGTGCCCGAACGAGGGTACGTTCCCGCTCGCGTGGCCCAAACGACGAGGCTAGAGCGCCTTCGGCTTGCAGGCCTTCGAGGTAAATGGCTTCTATTTCTGGTGCGGCGCGGCGCAGTTCGCGCTCTGCAAACGGCAGGTGCAAGAGCGCGCGCAGCGCGTACAGCAGGCGCAGCCACCCGGGGATAAAGATGCGGCTCTTGCGACTGGCCATGCCGTCCACGATGGCGCGTGCGGCGTCCTCGGGACTGGTTTCGCTGTTCAGGGGGCCGGGCATGGTGGCGCGCAGGCGCACAAAGCCCGGGTGCAGCGCGCCTTCGGTGACCAGTGGCGTGCGCACCCAGCCGGCGTGCACCACGCCCACGTCTACGCCATGGGACGCTAGCTCGATGCGCCAGGAGTTACCCATCGCCTCTACCGCCGACTTGCTAGCCGCATAGGCCGACATGACCGGGGGGTGTGCAAAAGACGACACCGAGGCATTGATCAGCACGTAGCCGCGCGCTTGCATCACCGCAGGCAGCGCGGCGCGCACGGTGTTGAACACGCCAAACACATTGACTTCCACGCAGCGCTTCCATGCCTGCGGGTCCACATGGGCCAGGGGGCCAAAAGCGGCCACACCGGCGTTGGCAAACACGGCGTCGATGTGGCCATGGCGCGCCAGCGTCTGCGCCACCACTTGCTCCATGGCGACCAAATCGGTGACATCGGCTACCAGGTGCAGCGTGCCGGGTCCGCAGCGTTCGGCCATGCGCGCCAGTGGTTCGGTGTCGCAGTCCACCAGCACGGGCAGGGCGCCGCGTTGCAGCAGTTCTAGCGCAGTGGCCGCCCCAATGCCAGAGGCGGCGCCAGTGACCAGAACGACCTGGCCCAGCAGTGGTTTGGAGGGTGCGGACATGGTGCGGCCTTGGTGGGTTGTGCGCAGCACCGTGGGTGCGCAGGGGATGGTTGGGGCGCTCGCAGCCTAAGTGGGCTTGGTGACCATCAGGTAGACGATGGGCAGCGGCAAGACGGTAGCCAGCGCGCCAGCGGCTTGCCAGATGCGCGACAGGCGCCAGTAGTCCTCGCCCACCGTGTCGCTGGCGCGTAGCAAAGCGCGTTGCTTGAGCTGGATCGGAACCAGCACCAAAAGCCAGATCAAGCCCGAGAACGTGAGCAGGCCATACGACCACTGAATCCAGGGGTGGGAGGCCTCGCCGCCTAGGTTCAGCGCCATACCGTGGCCGGTCCACACCACGCCAACGGCTCCGACCAGCGTGAAAAGGGCGTCGGTGATAAGCACCATGCGGTTGCTGAACTGGATGATGGCGTGGTTGCGTGTGCGCTCAGCTAGCAGCGCCCACACGCCGCTAACGATGACGTTGCCCAAAAAAAGGCAGGCGCACACCAAATGGATGATTTTCAGGTTAGGTGCCATGCGGCGGGCCCTTGGAGCTGGAGTCGTCTTGCCTGTCTTTCGTCCCTTGCGCCGCCTCACGTCGCTTGCGGGTTTGCTCGCGCGCTTGGCGCAGATCGCGCCACTGCCAGCCTATGAACAGTGCGCCCGCGCACACCAAAACAAGAACCTCGACAAGCTTGAGCAAGCGCCGCTCCTAGCGCCGGGCGCGTTCGCGTTGCTCCAGTCGGCCAAACAAGTCCACCATCCATTCCACGCGCTGATCGAAGCTGCGCTGCGGGATAGTCCAGGGCTTGTTGTCAAGCGCCGGGCTGCGGTCGCGCCCGACCACGTCCACCAAAAAGGCAATTGCGGGCACCGGGCTCAAAGTCACTGCGGGCAGGGCCGGGGCCTTGACCGCCACCGTGGCGGCGCGGGCGATCAGCGCGAGCTTGCGGGTGGTGGACACCACGGTCCGCCGGTCAATCGAGTTCAAACCTTCGCGCTCAAGCTGCTTGCCGATTTCGGCGTACACCAAGCGCGCGGCCTGAATGGCTGGACGGCAGTCCCAGGGCAGTTCGGCCAGGCCAAACTCGCCGCGTCGGTATAGCACGTCAGCTCGCATTAAGAGGCGCTGGGTAAAGCTGGCAATGCGCGCGTCGAAGACGGGCGCGGCCAGCCAGGCGTCGGCGTCCATGCCGATTTCGCGAAACCAGGCGCGCGGAATGTAGAGCCGCCCATTGCGTGCATCTTCGCCAATGTCGCGGGCAATATTGGTGAGCTGCATGGCCACCCCGAGCTCGCAGGCGCGGGCAATGGCGGTCTCGGTGGCGGCGCCCATGATGGTGGACATCATGGCGCCCACGGTGCCAGCTACGCGCGCGCCGTAAGCCTCCACGTCGGCCAGGGTCTCGTACTTGCGGCCTTGCGAGTCCCACAAAAAGCCGTCCAAGAGCGCGTCAAGCAGGCCGCGCGCCACGCCGTAGTGGTGCACCACGTGGGCCAGGGCCCGGTCCGCGTCTTGGTCGCTGGGTCGGCCTTCGTAAATCGCGTCCAGCCGCTGCTGCAGGTCTTGCATGGCCAGGGTGGGGTCGGTACCCAGGTCAATCGCATCGTCGGCCAGGCGGCAATAGGCGTACAAGGCGGTAGCGGGTGCGCGCAGGCGCACGGGCAGCAGCTTGGACGCGGCAAAAAACGATTTGGAGCCCCCGCGCATCAGCGCGGTGCAGGCCTGCAAGTCGTAGGCCGACACCGGCGTGGTCACGTCGGCGGGCTTAGGCAAAGGATTTGACATCGGGCACCACCTGTTCAAGCATTTTTGCGGACATCAGCACACTGGGAACACCAGCACCGGGCTGGCTGCTGGCACCCACCATGTATAAATCTTTTACGTCCTGGCTGCGGTTGTGCGGCCGAAACCAGGCGCTTTGCGTCAATATGGGCTCCAGGCCAAAGCCCGCTCCCTGGTAAGACCACAGACGGTCCTGAAAGTCCTGCGGCGTGGTCACGCGCTGGCTCACCACGTGCTGGTTCAGGTCGGGCAGCACCGATTCCTGCAAGGCCGTAGCAATCGCCTGGCGGTATTGCTCGGACACGGCGGGCCAGTCGGTACCGCTAGCCAGGTTGGGGACGACTGAGAGCGCATAAAAGCTGTCGCAACCCTCGGGCGCCAGCGACGGGTCGGTGGCCGTGGGGCGGTACAAGTACAGGCTGAAGTCTTTAGACAGGGTGTGGTTTTTGAAGATGTCTTGCAACAGGCCTTTATAGCGCGGGCCCAGCACCATCATGTGGTGGGGCACGTCTTCGTATTTGCGATTGGTGCCAAAGTACCAGACAAACAGGCCCGAGGAGTATTTGCCTTTGGCAATGCGCTTGTTGGTCCAGTGCTTGCGGTGCTGCGGCTCAATTAAATGGCGGTAAGTCCAGGCGGCGTCGGCGTTGCTCACCACAATGTCAGCCTTGATGAACTCGCCGCTGTCGAGCTCAACACCGCTGGCGCGACCGTTTTCCACCCGGATGCGGGTGACCGGCGCGTTGTAGCGGATGGGCACTTGGCGGTCGTGCAGAAGCTTGACCAGTTCGCGCACGATGGCGCCCGTGCCGCCCATGGCCGAGTGGACGCCCCAGCGCCGCTCCAAGGAATGAATCAGCGCATACACACAGGTCACCGAGTAGGGGTTGCCGCCGATGAGCAGCGGATGGAAGCTCATCACGATACGCAGCTTGGGGTGCTTGATGTGGCTGGCCACCAAGCTGTAGATCGAGCGCCAGGCCTGCATGCGTGCCAGGTTGGGCATGGCCTTGAGCACGTCGGTGATGGACTCAAAAGCCACCATGCCCAACTCCTCGAACCCGAGCTTAAAGCAGCGCTCGGAAGCTGCCAGCAGGTCCTTGAAGCCTTGCACGTCTTCGGGGCTGATGCGTGCGATCTGGTCCAGCATGGACTCGTCGTCGTTGCTATAGTCAAAATGGCTTCCGTCATCGAAGCGAATGCGATAGAAGGGGGACATCAAACGCAGATCGACGTGGTCTTCCATGCGCTGGCCGCACAGCGTAAACAACTCACCAATCAGGTGTGGCAGGGTGATGATGGTGGGGCCGGCGTCAAAGGTAAAACCGTCTTGTTTGTGCACATAGGCCCGCCCGCCAGGGGCGTCGAGCTTTTCCAGCATTTGCACCCGGTAGCCCTTGACGCTCAGGCGTATGGCCGCAGCCAGGCCGCCAAAGCCGGTGCCAATTACTACGGCCAGCGGCGCCTTGTTCCCGGCAGTGCTGCTGCCCGAGGCAGGGCTCCAGCCGCCTTGGCCAGACGATGCCCCGTCAACGGATTTGAAATAAGGTGTCATGCTTGTCCAGTGGGTCGCCCACCGCCAGGCTAGTGGTCTGCGGCGAGATGATGGGAAGCGCGTTGGCTTGCGACCCAACGCGCTTGCGAATGGCCCAGCGCCACAGCGCCGTTGTGTCCAGCGGCAGCACCAGCAGCAGATGCTCCAGAATGGCCAGCGCCAGCATGGTGGCTACCAGGGCGTAGCCAACCGCCTGCGGGGCCGTGCTCAGCGTATCTTTGGCACCCAGCACCAAAAAGCCCAGGCATGCGCAGGCTCCAGCCACGGCAAAGAAGAAAAACGCGTTGATCGGGCGGCGCCGGAAAAAGCTCTCCAGATAGGCCAGGTGCGCGGGCAAAAACTCTTCGCTGAGGTTGCGCACACCAAAAAACAGATTGAGTTTGGCGCTGGTGCGCATCACCCACAGCACCAGGTAGGTTCCCGTGCCGACCTGGTTGGGCGCGTCCCAGGTGATGGCCACAATCGCCACCCCGACCAGCAGAATACCCAACTCGTGCCACAGCACCGCCCGAAACGACTCCACAAAGCGCGGCCAGCCTTCGGTTCCTGCGGGCAGCGCAGTGGTACGCGGGCCGGTAATCCAACCGGTCAGAAAACTCAGCTCGTTCCAACCCCAGGCCAAGAGCGCGCAGGTAAACGCGCAATAGGCGCCCGCTACGCTGGTTTGCTGCGCTGTGTGCGACAAACCGATCAAGGCGGCAACACACAGCAGGGATGACAAGGCCAAGCTGCGCGTTATGGCGCTGCGCGACATGCGGTTGAGCAAAATCACAATGCCGGTGCTAAACCACCAAATAAAGATGGCAAAACCAACGGCAATTGAGCTGTCGTTCACGCGGGGCTTTCCTGGAACTGCAGTGCTGGATTACCAGGCTGGAGCCATGCGAATCTGCGCAGGCAAGGCGTGGCGTTGCACAGGCAAAAAGTACAGGCGCACAAAAGTGCCCAAGCCTGCCGCCGCCCAAGCGGCGCGTCGCAGATTGCCCAGGATGCCGCCCTGGGCCTTGGCGGCGTCCATTTGCGTCTGGATGTGGAAGAGGCGCGCCAGGCCGGCGCGAAATACCGGGCTGTCAATGTCCAGGCTGACCGGAAACACCTGTTTCGTGATCTCGTTGGTAATACGAAACACGGTGTAGTCGTAGCTGGTGGATTCCAGGCCCATCTCGTGGTGCAGCATGGGACGGGTGTGGTCGCGCACATACATGGTGGCGTAGACCGCCAGCAAAAAGAAGCGAATCCAGTAGACATTGCCCCCGCGCAGCAAATGCGGGTTGGCGCGCATGATCAGCGCAAAGGATTCGCCATGGCGGAACTCGTCATTGCACCAGCGCTCAAACCACTTGAAGATCGGATGAAAGCGTTTGTCCGGGTGTTTTTCCAGCTGACGGTAGATGGTAATGTAGCGTGCGTAGCCAATCTTCTCTGACAGGTAGGTTGCATAAAAAATGTACTTGGGCTTGAAGTAGGTGTAGGCCTTGGTGCGCTTCAAGTCGCCCAGGTCAATCCCCAGGCCGAAGTCTTTGAGCGACTGGTTGATGAAGCTGGCGTGGCGCGACTCGTCGCGCGCCATGTAGCGCATCAGTTGTTTGATGTCGGGGTTTTCGACGTTCTTGAAAATCTCGTTGTACAGAATGCAGCCCGAAAACTCGGACGTGAGCGAGGAGATCAGAAACTCCAGAAATTCCTGGCGCATGGCCGGGCTCACCTGCGAAAAGCGCTCGGCCACCTCTTGGGCAAACTCGGGCGTGCGCTGGAAATGGTCGTGGTTGTTGTCGCCCTCGTACTCGGCCAGCATCGCGTCCCACTCTTTGCGCAAGGGCGACATGTCCAGGCGGTCCATGGCGGCAAAGTCGGTGGTGTAGAAGCGCGGG
>CAMDKE010000129.1 GCA_945901215.1 Comamonas sp. lk | reverse complement strand
GTCGGCGATGGTGTCAACCACCGCTTGCATCTTGCCAAACAGTTCGCTGGCTTTGGCTTTGTCACCGGCCAACACTGCTTTTTCGACGTTTTTCACCGCAGTGCGGTACTTGGAACGCAGCGAGGTGTTCGCGGCGTTGATTTTGACGTCCTGGCGGACGCGTTTACGGCCCGACGCCAGGCGCGGGTTCTTTTTCTTGGGTTTTCCAGATGCCATGATTGAATTTCCTTGTGTCTGTGGATGTTGCCAGCAAAGCCCACCATTATAGCGGTGCCTAGCGTGGCGCTAAACTCTGCGGCGTGAGCCTCCTCAAATCCGTCTCCACCGTGTCCCTCTGGACGCTAGCCTCGCGGGTGACGGGCTTGGTGCGTGAGTCGCTCCTGGCGGCCCTGTTTGGCGCCAACGCCATGACCGATGCCTTCAATGTCGCGTTTCGCATTCCCAACTTGTTTCGACGCCTGTTTGCCGAAGGCGCTTTCAGCCAGGCCTTTGTTCCGGTGCTGGCCGCTAGCAAGGCACAACACGGGGATGCGGCAACCAAGCACGTGATCGACCAGGTGGCCACTTTGTTGGCCTGGGTCCTGGTGCTGGTTTCTGTGGTCGGTGTGGCGTCGGCGCCGCTCCTGGTTTGGGCCATGGCCAGCGGCCTGCAAAAAGACCCTCGCGGCTACGACGCTGCGGTGGTCATGACGCGCTTTATGTTTCCTTACATCGGTTTTATGTCCATGGTGGCGCTGTCGTCCGGCATTTTGAACACCTACCGCCGCTTCGCTGTGCCCGCGGCCACCCCCGTTTTGCTCAATATCGCGACTATTTGCTGTGCCTGGGGCTTGGCGCCGTGGTTCGCGCAGCGCGGTTTAGAGCCCATTTTTTCGATGGCGGTGGGGGTCATGTTGGGCGGCGTTTTGCAATTGCTGGTGCAGGTGCCCGCGCTGCGCAGTCTGGGCTTGTTGCCGCGCCTGGGTTTTGGCTGGGGCGCTATCCGCGCCGCTTGGGCCGACCCGGCCAGCAAAAACATCGCGCGCCTGATGGGCCCGGCGCTGCTGGGCGTGAGCGTGGCTCAAATATCTTTGCTCATCAACACCCAAATCGCGTCGCACCTGGCTACGGGCAGCGTGAGTTGGCTGAGTTACGCCGACCGTCTGATGGAGTTTCCCACCGCCATGCTGGGCGTTGCGCTGGGGGTGGTGCTGATGCCCCGGCTGGCGTCGGCACGGGCCTCAGGCAACACGCAGGATTATTCGGACTCGCTGGACTGGGGATTGCGCATCGTGGTGCTTCTTGCCGTGCCCTGCGCGGTGGCTTTGCTGGTGTTTGCCCAGCCTTTGGTGGCGGTGCTGTTTCACTACAAGGAATTTACCGCCGGGGATGTGGTCCAAACCGCCTGGGCTTTGCAGGGCTGGGGCGTGGGGCTGGTGGGTATTGTGGCGGTCAAGGTGCTTGCGCCCGGCTATTACGCGAGCCAGGACATCAAGACCCCGGTGCGCATTGCCATCGCAGTTTTGGTTCTCACCCAGCTGCTGAACCTGGCACTGGTGCCTGTTTTCAGGCACGCGGCGCTGTCCCTTTCCATCGGCCTAGGCGCGTTGGTCAACGCGCTGTGGCTCTTGCGTGGGCTGCTGCAGCGTGGCAGCTATCGCCCCGGCCCGGGCTGGGGCGGGTTTTTGCTGCAGGTGCTGGTGGGCGCCGCCGTGTTGGCCGCGTATTTGGGCTGGGCCGCTCAGGCCTGGCATTGGCTCGACGTGGCGGGTGCTTATGGTCAGCGTATCGGTTTGGTGGCCCTGACTCTGGCAGGCGCTGTGCTGCTGTATGGCGGCGCTGTGCTTGCCCTGGGCTTGAACCTGCGCCATTTTTTGCGGCGCAGTTAGGCGCCCCGGTGGGTTGCCCTACGCTCTGGCACGGGTGGCATGGGGGCCTTTGCGTTTGCTACAGTGCGAGCTATGAACGTCTCCTTTGATATTCCCAATCCGCTGGACTATTTTGGCTCCCTGGTGCGCAGCGACGCGCAGTTTCCCTTGCTGGAGGCTGCCGTGGCGCTGGGCCATTTGCGCGAACCAGGGCTTGATGTGCAAGCCGTGCTTTCGCAAGTGGACCAATGGCAAGCCCGTTTGCGCCAGCGCGTCGCTGCCGATGCCGCACCGCTGGCAAAACTCTTGGCCTTGAACCAGTTCTTCTACAAAGACCTTGGCTTTGCTGGCAATGTCAACGACTACTACGCCAGCGACAACAGCTTTATCCACCGGCTGGTGGAAACCCGGCGTGGCATTCCCATCTCTTTGGCTGTGCTGTGGCTTGAATTGGCGCAGGGCATGGGGCTTGAAGCGAAGGGCGTTAATTTCCCGGGCCATTTTTTAATCAAAATCAGCCTGCCGGTGGGCCAAGCCGTGATGGACCCGATGAGCGGCCAGTCGTTTAGCCGTGAAGATTTGGTCGAAATGCTCGAACCCTATCGCCTCGCGGGTGATGTGGGCGCAGATTTTGAAATTCCGCTGGGCTTGTACTTACAAGCGGCCCCCAGTCGGGACGTGTTGGTGCGCATGCTGCGCAACCTGAAAGAGATTTACAAAAGCCAAAAACACGGCGATCTTTGGCTGGCGGTGCAGGAGCGGCTGGTGGTGTTGATGCCCGATGCCTGGTCTGAATACCGTGACCGGGGCCTGGCCCACGCGCTCATGGGCCAACACGTGCAAGCCCTGGCCGACTTGGAGTGCTACGTGGTTCACGCGTCCGACGTGGTCGACGTGGACGCTATTTCCCAGCAGGTGAATTTGCTGCGCCAGCAGCTGGGTAAACGCAGCGAGTCCAATTAAGCCGGTCGGACGGCGCCAGGGCGGCGCTGCTCACTCCAGCTTGAAGTTGAAATCCTGGGTAGCGATTACCTCGGGCCCATCAGCCACGCATTTGTAGCGCAGGATGGCGGCTTTGACTGCCGCATGAAAGACCTTGGGCCCGGACAAGATGGTGACCTCTTGAACCACGCCGTTTTTGACCAGAATCTGCGCCTTGACTAGGCCTTCGGTGCCGTCTTGCACGGCGCGCCTAGGCATCTCCGGGGCCACCTGGGTCGGGCAAAGCAGACCAATGGCGGCTTGCTTGGGGCCCGCTATTACTGGAGCAACCGCTGCGGCCACCGTGGCCACCGGCGCCGAAGGGGCTGTGGGCGGTGGCGGCGCGATCACGGTGGGCATAGTCGGTGGCGTGGGGGTGGCGGCTATCACCGGCGCGGCGCTGGCCATGGGCGGTGGTACATCTGGTGGCGGCACATAGGGCGGCGGGGGCGCCTGCACCTTGGGTATTTCTTTGGGCGGCTCCACTTTTTTGGGCGGTGGAGGTGGTGGGGGGGGCGCCGGGGGAATGATCACCTCCTGAATCAGCACCGCTTCGAGCGGCTTTTTGACCAGGTCCAGGCCCTTGCGCGCCATACCCGAGACCAAAGCGTATCCAATCAGTACATGCAGCGCTACCACGACCACGATACCTTTGACGCGGCTTGCCGGATCAGACTTACCGTAAGCAGCCGGTACCAGCACCCGACTCATTGGACAAACTGCTCCGCGCCGATGACGGCAATCTTGGTCAAGCCCACCCGCTTGCTACTGGACAGCACACTGGCAAATACCGCGTAACCCGCGCTCTTGTGGGGGCGGATGTGCACCTCGGGCTGGGTGCTTTGTTGGCTGATCGCTGTCATCTTCTCGTCCAAGGCTTCTGCCGTCACCGCCACGCCCTGCCAATAGACCACGCTGGCTGCGTCAATGTCGATCTGGATCTTCTCGGGTTGGACCTGGTTTGTCGGTGGCGCACCCACCGGCATTTCCAAATTTACCGAATGCAGCTGAATCGGGATGGTGATGATGAGCATGACCAAGAGCACCAGCATCACGTCGATCAGCGGCGTGGTGTTGATGTCCATCATCAGCTCAGGCTCGTCGGAGCCGCTGCTGTTACTGTTACCTAGGTTAACGGCCATGGATGCGTTGGTGCTTGGTAAGGGAGGCCGGAGCGCTCAGTTCAACGCCGGGGGCTCGGTGATGAAGGCCACCTTGGCAATGCCCGCACGCTGGCAGGCCAGCAGCACTTTGCCTACGCCTTCGTAGCGTGCAGCCAGGTCGCCGCGCACCTGCACCTCCGGCTGGGGCTTCATGGCCGCTACTTTTTTGAGCTTGGTAACCAGGGCGTCAACGCTGTCGACGCGGCTGTCGTACCAATAGACCTTGCTGTCCTTGTCCACCGAGATGATGATGTTCTCGGGCTTGGTCTCGCGCACTTCTACCCGCTCTTTGGGCAAGGCGACGGGAATCGAGGTGGTGACAACGGGAATGGTGATCAGGAAGATGATCAAGAGCACCAGCATCACGTCCACCAGGGGCGTGGTGTTGATGGTCGACATGACCGCGTCTTCGCCCTCGGTGCGGGGGCCCATGTGCATGGCCATGGCGGCTTTAGGCTTTGATGGTGCCCAGCACTACGGCGTGCAGGTCGCTGCCAAAGGCGCGCACCTCGTCCATCACGGCTTTGTTGCGCCGCACCAGCCAGTTGTAGGCCAGCACCGCTGGGACCGCCACGGCCAAGCCAATGGCGGTCATGATCAGCGCCTCACCCACGGGGCCGGCCACCTTGTCGATCGAGGCCTGGCCCGAGATGCCAATGGCGGTGAGTGCGTGGTAGATGCCCCAGACGGTGCCAAAAAGGCCCACAAAGGGCGAAATAGAACCCACGGTGGCCAAAAATGCGAGACCACCCTGGGCGTTGCTGTTGATGCGGTCTACCGCGCGCTGGATGCCCATGGCCAGCCAGTCGTTGACCGGAATATGGCCCATCAGGCCATCGTGCTTTTGAATAGCGTTGTGGGCGGCGTCGGCCATAAAACGAAAAGCACTGCCAGCCTCCAATGCCTGGGTGCCCTCGGCCACTGTCTTGGCGCTCCAAAATGCCTGGGCCGCACGCGCTTGGCGGAGCATTTTGGACTGCTCTAGCACCTTGACCACCGTGATGTACCAGCTGCCGGCGCTCATGATGAGCAACAAAATGAGCACGGCCTTGGCCACCAGGTCAGATCCGCTCCAAAGGGCCTCTAGCCCATAGGGGTTGGAGGCGGCTTCAACGCTGGCCGTGGCGCTGGCTTCTGCCAGGGCGCTTTTCAGGGGCAGCAGGAGTGTCACGCCCAGTGCACAGGCGGCGAGCAAGGGGTGCAATTTTTTGTTCATGAGGGGGTCCCGGTTGATGTCAAACCACCACTACCGTGGCGGTGGCGGTGTCGCGCGCGGCGATGACTCCGATCTCAAACACCTCCTCCCCACTTTCGCGCAGGGTGGCGGCGCAGGCAGCGGCGGCGCTGGCGTCTACCACCACCACCATGCCGATGCCGTTGTTAAAGGTGCGGTTCATCTCGGTGTCGTCAATGCCGGCCGTGGCTTGCAACCAGGCGAACAGCTCAGATTGCGGCCAGCTGCCTTTGGTCAGCACGGCGGCGCATCCCTCGGGCAGCACTCGGGGAATGTTTTCCAGCAGGCCGCCGCCGGTGATATGGGCCAGGGCCTTGATGCCACCCGCTGCGTCGGTATGCGGATGCGCGGCCAGGGCAGCGAGCACGTTTTTAACGTACAAACGGGTCGGCTCCATCAGCGCCTGTTTGAAGGGCTTGCCGTCCAGCATGGTGGGCAGATGGCCTGCCGCGCGCTCAATGCATTTGCGCACCAGGCTAAAGCCGTTGGAATGCACGCCGTGTGAGGCCAGACCCAGCACCACGTCGCCCGGGCGCACGCTTTGGCCGGTCAAGATTTTGGATTTTTCGACCGCGCCCACGGCAAAACCGGCCAAGTCGTATTCCCCTGCTGGGTACATGCCAGGCATCTCTGCCGTTTCGCCGCCAATCAGTGCGCAGCCTGAGAGTTCGCAGCCCTTGGCGATGCCACCGATCACGGCCGCCGCCGTGTCGACGTCAAGCTTGCCGCAGGCAAAGTAGTCCAAAAAGAACAGGGGTTCTGCCCCTTGCACCAGCACGTCGTTAACGCTCATGGCCACCAGGTCAATGCCCACGGTGTCGTGCATATTCCACTCAAACGCGAGTTTGAGCTTGGTGCCCACGCCGTCCGTTCCGCTCACTAAAACCGGCTCTTTGTAGCGCTTGGGCACCTCAAACAGGGCGCCAAACCCGCCAATACCGGCCAACACGCCCTCACGCATGGTTTTTTTGGCCAGCGGCTTGATGCGCTCGACCAGGGCGTCGCCCGCGTCAATGTCCACGCCTGCCGCTTTGTAAGAAAGGGCGGTGGTGGAAGGAGGAAGGGAGGAGGTCATGGAAATGGGCACGCGGCGGCGGCGGGGTGGGGCAAAAAGGGGCTGGGCAGGCACCGGCCTGCTGCGCAGGACCGGACCGATAGAATCAATCCTCGATTTTACGGGTTCACCCCGACGCGCTTTGGAGGCCCCGTGACAGATTCCCAGAAAAGTTTTGCCGCTTGGGCTGCCATCGCCAGTATCTTTCTGCTGATGCTGTGGTTTTTGGCCCCGGTGATGGCGCCATTTATCGTGGCAGCCGTGCTGGCTTATGCGCTCACCCCACTGGTGGACTGGTTAGACGCTGCGGCTCGGGGTCGGGTACCGCGGGTGCTGGCGGTTTTGGTGGTGGAACTGCTGTTTGTGCTGTTGGCGCTTGGTTTGGTGCTGCTGATCGTGCCCATTTTGGTCAAAGAGCTGCCGCTCATGCGCGACCAGTTACCGGTGTTTTTGGACAAGGTCAACACAGCGCTGCAGCCCCTGCTGCGCAAACTGGGCGTCAAGCTCAGCCTGGACCTGCCCAGCATCAAAGCCTTTGTCATGACCTATCTGAACGCCAATTTTGAGGACACATTGGCTTCGGTGCTGGCCTCGGTCAAGCTCGGTGGCAGCGCGGCCCTGGCGGTGGCAGGCAACGTGGTGCTGATTCCCGTGGCCTTGTTTTACCTGCTGATGGACTGGGAGCGCTTTATTCGCCATTTGCGTGAACTCATTCCGCCGCGCTTGCGCAGGGGCAGTGACAGTTTCTTGCAAGAGTCCGACCAGGTGCTGGGCGAATACCTGCGCGGGCAACTGGTGGTGATGGGCGTGCTGGCGGTTTACTACAGCGTGGGCTTGGCGCTGTTTGGCCTGGACCTGGCCTTGCCCATTGGCACCTTTACCGGCCTGGCCGTGTTTGTACCCTACCTGGGCTTTGGCCTGGGCCTGGTGCTGGCGCTGCTGGCCGGGCTGCTGGAGTTTTCTGCGGCCGGGGGGGCCACGCAGGCGATGCTGATGGTGGCCGTGGTGTATGGCTTTGGCCAATTGCTAGAGAGCTTTTTTCTGACTCCGCGCCTGGTGGGCGAGCGCATTGGCCTGCATCCGCTGGCCGTGATTTTTGCCTTGTTGGCCTTCGGGCAGCTATTCGGTTTTGTGGGTATTTTGGTGGCGCTGCCGGTCAGCGCGGTGCTGCTGGTGGCGGTACGCCGCGTGCGCTCGGGCTACCTGGCCAGCGACTTGTACCAGGGCCGGGGCTAAGCCGCGCCATGCAGCAAATTGCCCTGGACATCG
>CAMDKE010000128.1 GCA_945901215.1 Comamonas sp. lk | reverse complement strand
GAGCGCCTGTATTTGATGCCCGGCGACTCGCCCATGGGCTGGCGCCTGCCGCTGGATTCATTGCCCTGGATTGCGCCCACCGACCGGCCGCAACTCATTGAGCAAGACCCGTTTGCCCCGCGCAGCGCCTTAAAACCCGCCTTGGTAACGCCGTCTTTGCAATCGCGCACCGCCGCACCAGCGGCCCCGGCGGACGCTTCGGCCCACGTGGATGGCGCAGCGGCGTCCCCATCCACCGGTCTTGCACCGGCATCCGCTGGAAAGGCCGGCGCATTGGGTTCGATGTCCGCATCTTTGTCCGCGAACCGCGCCGCCACATCGGCAGCCACTGCCAAGGTCGCACCGCAAGCGCCTGAGAAGTTCAAGTCCGACCCCAGCCAGGTGCGCACCGCCGTATGCGTGGAAGTGCGCGACCCGCGCCGCGCCAACGGCCCGAAGGCAGAAGAAAAGGGCAGCGCCAGTGGCGTGCTTTATGTGTTCATGCCGCCATTGCCGCGCTTAGAAGACTACCTGGACCTGGTGGCCGCAGTGGAGGCCATGGCACGCGAACTGGGCGTCAAGATCGTGATGGAAGGCTACCCACCCCCGCGCGACCCGCGCCTCAAGCTCTTGCAAGTCACGCCCGACCCGGGCGTGATTGAGGTCAACATCCACCCCGCCCACAACTGGGCCGAGGTGGTGGAGCACACCGAGTTTTTGTACCAGGCCGCTTTTGAGACCCGCCTGTCAGCCGAAAAGTTCATGACCGACGGCCGCCACACCGGCACGGGCGGGGGCAACCACGTGGTCATGGGCGGCGCCACGCCAGCCGACAGCCCGTTCTTGCGCCGCCCCACGCTCTTGGCCAGCTTGCTTTTGTACTGGCACAACCACCCCAGCCTGAGCTATTTGTTCAGCGGCATGTTCATCGGCCCCACCAGCCAGGCCCCCCGCGTGGACGAAGCGCGCAATGACCAGATTTATGAGCTGGAAATTGCGCTGCGCGAGATTCACCGTCTGAGCGAGCAAGCCAAGACGGTCAAGGGCGCGCCCAAAGCCACTGAAACCTTTATGGCACCGTGGCTTGTGGATCGAACGCTGCGCAACATTCTTGTTGACGTGACGGGCAACACCCACCGCAGCGAGTTTTGCATCGACAAGATGTATTCGCCCGACTCGTCCACCGGTCGCCTGGGTCTGCTGGAGCTACGCGCCTTTGAGATGCCGCCGCACGCCCGCATGAGCGTGGTGCAGCAGTTGCTGCTGCGCGCGCTGGTGGCAAGGTTCTGGGACAAGCCCTATTTGGCGCCAGTCACGCGCTGGGGCACCGAGTTGCATGACCGGTTTTTGCTGCCGCACTGCGTGCAAGAAGACTTTGCCGACGTCATTACCGAGCTGCAAGAAGCCGGTTTTGCCTTTGACGCCGCCTGGTTTGCGCCACACTTTGAGTTCCGCTTCCCGCTGGTGGGGCAGATTCAAAGCAAGGGCGTGCAAGTGACGCTGCGCAACGCCCTGGAGCCCTGGCACGTGATGGGCGAAGAAGGCTCGGCCGGTGGCACGGCGCGCTACGTGGATTCGTCCTTGGAGCGCCTGGAGGTCAAAGTCAACGGCCTCAACAGCAGCCGCTACGCCGTCACCGTCAACGGCAACGCGCTGCCGCTGCAGCCCACCGGCGTGGTGGGCGAGTTTGTGGCCAGCGTGCGCTACAAGGCCTGGAACCCGCCCTCGTCCCTGCACCCGTCCATCGGCGTGCATGCGCCGCTCACCTTTGACGTGGTGGACACCTGGATGCAGCGCTCGCTGGGTGGCTGCCAGTATTTTGTGTCGCACCCCGGCGGCTTGGCCTACGACAGCTTGCCGGTTAACGCCTATGAGGCCGAGAGCCGCCGCATGGCGCGCTTTGCCCGCATGGGCCACACGCCGGGCGCGATGCAGGTGCCCCAGCCCAATGCGGAGCTGGCGCCCAGCGCAGAGTTTCCCTTCACGCTGGATTTACGGCGCTGCCCGGCCTGAGGCGCGCCAGCGCACGCTTGGCCCGTCCGCGGCAATAATCCCGTTCAGTGGAAAACTTCAAAACCTTGCCGCCCCTGCCGGGGTCAGCGCGCGCCGCCGGCCTGGCGAACAGCCTGGGCAACCCGGCTCTACTAAGACAGGCCCAGGCCGCGCCAGCCGGTGTCTGGGACGAACTGCGCGGCGGGGTGGACGCCGGGCAGGCCCCCAACAGTGGTTTTGTGCCACTGAGCGGCCCCTGGTCTGAGTTCATTGAACACCTGGGCCTGCAAGGCCTGATGGGCCTGAACCCGCGCATGGCGCAACTGGAGCGCCAGGTGCGCGACAACGGTATTTCCTACAACGTCTACGCCGACGCCGACCGGCCCCAACGCCCCTGGTCCTTGGACCTGTTCCCGCTGATGGTGGACGCCTTGAGTTGGCAGCAGATTGAAGCCGGTGTGTTACAGCGCATGCGCTTGCTTGAACACATCATGGCCGACACCTACGGTGGGCAGCGCCTGCTGAAGACCGGCATGCTACCCGCCGCCCTGGTGCAAGGCCACCCGGGGTATTTGCACGCCATGCAGGGGGTGGCGCCAGTGGGCGGACAGCACTTGGCGCTGGCCGCTTTTGACCTCGCGCGCGGCCCCGACGGCTGCTGGTGGATGTTGTCCCAGCGTACCGAGGCGCCTTCGGGGCTGGGCTATTTGCTTGAAAACCGGCTGCTCATCTCGCGCCAGTTTCCGCAGGCGTTTGACGCCATGCCGGTGCAGCGCTTAGCCGACGCCTACCGCGCTTTGGTGGACGGCCTGAAACAGCGCTCACCGGCTGGCGCTGACGCACACATCGCCTTGCTTACGCCCGGCCCCTACAACGAAACCTATTTTGAGCACGCCTACCTGGCGCGCTACCTGGGCCTGACGCTGGTGCAAGGCGGCGACCTGCTGGTGCGCCAGCAAAAGCTCTACCTTAAAACCCTGCAAGGCCTGCAGCGCGTGCACGGTTTGCTCAAGCGCGTGGACGACGCCTGGCTGGACCCGCTGGAGCTGCGCGCCGACTCCACCCTGGGCGTGCCCGGTTTGTTGCAAGTGGTGCGCGCGGGCAATGTGCTGGTGGCCAACGCGCCGGGCTCGGGCTTTTTGGAGTCCAGCGCCCTGCTGGGCTTTATGCCAGCCCTGGCCCAGTCGCTGCTGGGCGAGGAGTTGCGCCTGCCGGCCATCCCCAGCTGGTGGTGCGGCGAGCGCAGTGCCATGCAGCAGGTGCTGCCACGCATGGCCGACTGCGTGATCAAGCCCAGCTACCCGGCGTTTTCGGGGCGCAATAGTTTTGAGCCCGTGGTGGGGCGCAAGCTGTCGCAGCGTGAACGCGACGAGTGGTCGGGCCGCATTTTTCGCGATGGTGCGTCGCACACCTTGCAGGCTTTTTTGCCTATCTCGCACACGCCGGTCTGGCAGGCAGATGCGCTGGCACCAGCCATCGGCGTGCGCCCGGTGATATTGCGGGTGTTTGCCCTGGCCAACCCGCAGGGCGGCTGGAGCGTGCTGCCCGGTGGCCTGGCACGCCTGGGCACGCGTGAGGGCATAGCGTCCATGCAGCGCGGCGGCAGCAGCGCCGATGTGTGGGTGCTGACCGGCCGCTTGGGCGCCCCCCAGGCAACACCCCCCGACCAAACCCAGACCCAAGCCCAGACCCAAACCCACAGCGCAGGACAAAGCCAGTCGCAAAGCCAGACCGCGATGGACGTGCCCTTGGCGCCCTTGGTGGCAGACGCGTCGCTGGGGCCTGCCACGTCGGCGCCAGCACACCGCCAGCGCATCGTTACCAGCCGCGCCGCTGAAAACCTGTTTTGGATGGGCCGCTACACCGAGCGCAGCGAAAACACCTTGCGCCTGTCGCGCCTGGCGCTCGATGTGCTGGGCGGTGAGGACCAAACCTGTGCCCCACTGGTGGCCTGGCTCAATGGCCTCGCGGTGGTGCACGGCCTGGTGGTCCCTGGTGTGCCTGCGGCCCAACAGTCCCGCCGGGTGTTTGAGCGCTCGCTGGTGGCCGGGCTGTGGGACACCCAGCACACGACGGGCCTGGCGTTTAACCTCAAAGCAGTGTTTTTGGCGGCGTCTTGCGTGCGTGAGCGGCTCTCGCCTGAGCACTGGAGCCTGATCGAGCAGGCGCAAAACACCTTGGCGCAGCCCGAGGTGAGCGACCGCCACGACCCGGTGCAGGCCCAGCGCGTGCTGGTGCGCACCAGCCAGCTCATGGCCGCACTCACCGGCGCCCAAACCGACCGCATGACGCGTGACGACGGCTGGCGCCTGCTCTCCATTGGCCGCCATATTGAGCGGCTGGACTTTTTGGCCCAGGCCCTGGCCAGCGCCGTCACGGTGGGCGCGCTGCAAGAGCAGGCCGGGTTTGACGCCGTGCTGGCGCTGTTTGACAGCACCATCAGCTTTCACGCCCAGTACCAGCAGTCGCGCACAGTGGACGCTTTGCTCGAACTCTTGCTGACCCATGCCGACAACCCGCGCGCCCTGGGCTGGGTGGCGCACACGCTGCGCGCGCGCCTGGCGCGCATGGGCAACCTAGCCGACGGTGGCACGCACGCCCTGGCCGCGCGCGTACCGCAACTGGTGAACGCCGATTTGCAAGCCCTGTGCCCCGACGGCATGCAAACCACGCCAGCGTTGCTGGAGCTGCTGCAAGACTGCCGTGACGCCGCGCGCGCCACCTCCGACAGCCTCAATACCTTGTTTTTTGCCCACAGCGGTGAAGCCAGCCAAAGCATAGGCGCCTAAATGCTGCTGCGCATCACCCACGAAACCAGCTACGACTACGCCCCCGGCGTGGATACCGCGCAGCACATGGCGCACCTGCAGCCGCCCCACACGCCCTACCAAACCTGTCTGGGCCACCGCATGGATGTGGACCCGCCGTGTGCCGACCCCGACACCCGCATGGACGCTTTTGGCAACCACCGCAGCTATTGGGCGATGTCTTCGTTTCACCAGCATTTGCGCGTGTGCGCCCAAAGCCAGGTGCGCACCCACTGGCCCCAGCGTGACCTGGTCGATGCCATGGAAGCCCCAGATGCCCCGCCAATGGACGATGGGCGAGTCGCGCTGGCGCAGGCACAACGGACGGGCATGGCATGGGAGTCGGTACGCGACCTGCTGTGCTACGCCTCGGGCCAGCCCGGTATGGCGGCCAGCGAGTTCAGCTACGCATCGCACCACGCCCCGGTGGATGCGGCTTTTGCGGCCTATGCGGCGCCCAGCTTTGGTGCCGGACGGCCGCTGGCGCAGTCGGTGTGTTGCCTTATGGAGCGCGTGCACCACGATTTTGTGTACGAGTCGCACAGCACCGAAATCAGCACCCCGGCGCTCGATGTGCTGGCCCAGCGCCGGGGTGTGTGCCAGGACTTTGCCCACGTGATGCTGGCCTGCCTACGCTCAGTGGGTTTGGCTGCGCGCTACGTCAGCGGCTACCTGCTCACCGAGCCCGCACCCGGCCAGCCGCGCCTGATCGGCGCTGATGCCTCGCACGCCTGGGTGGCGGTGTACCTGGCGGACCTGGGCGGTGCGCGTGGTCTGCCCCATGGCGGTTGGCTGGACCTAGACCCGACCAACAACCGCGCCGGCCTGGGCACCCCGGGCTTGGACTATGTGCGTCTGGCGGTGGGGCGCGACTTTGCCGATGTTTCGCCCCTGCGCGGCGTGTTGCAGGGCGGCGCCAACCACACGCTGAATGTGCGGGTTACCGTAGCGCCCTGGGTGGATTGAGCGCGGGGCCTAAAATTGAGGGTCTAGGGCTTCTCCTGCAATGTCTGCCAGCGGGCACAGTGAGTGGAGCCTGGTTTACAACGCACACGCCGAATCGGCACAACGCACAAGCCCCATCGGCATCCACTGCATGCTTTCTGTTTCTGACCTGTCTTGCGTTCGCGGCGACCAAACCCTGTTTTCCGGGGTGAATTTCGACTTGAACGCTGGCCAGTGGCTTCACCTGGAAGGCGGCAACGGATCGGGCAAAACCAGTTTGCTGCGCATCGTGAGCGGGTTTACGCCACCGGCCCAGGGCCAGGTGCGCTGGCGCGGCCAGCCGCTGGCCCAGACGGCAGAGGCCTTTCATGCCGAACTGCTGTACTTGGGTCACGCACTGGCGCTCAAAGAAGAACTTACCGCACTGGAAAACTTGCAAGCCGACGCCGCCATTGCGGGACGCAGCTTCGAGCGCTCGCAAGCGGTATCGGCCTTGCAGCGCCTGGGCTTGCGCGGGCGCACCCGTTTGCCGGTGCGGGCGCTATCGCAGGGCCAAAAGCGCCGCGTCGCGTTGGCCCGGCTGTTTTTGCAAAGCGCGCCCTTGTGGGTGCTAGACGAGCCCTTTGTCGCGCTGGACGCGCAGGCCCAGGACCTGGTGGCGCAGGCCATTTCTGAGCACGTCAGCCAAGGTGGCATGGCGCTTTTGACCAGCCACCAGCCGCTCCTCTTGCGCGGGCTGGGTGCAAGCCTGCGGTTGGGCGCATGAATTCATTTGTTGCTGTCGTGCAGCGCGATCTGCGACTGGCCATGCGCCGCAAGAGCGAGGTGTTGACTGCGCTGTTCTTTTTTGTCGTAGTCGCCTCGCTGTTCCCCTTGGGCATCGGCCCCGAGCCGGGCGTGCTGCGCAAGATCGCCCCAGGCATTTTGTGGGTAGGCGCTTTGCTGGCCAGCCTGCTTTCGCTCGGGCGATTATTCTCGGCCGATTTTCAGGACGGAACGCTGGAGCAAATGGCCTTGTCGTCCACGCCGCTGCCAGTGCTGGTGGGGGCCAAAATACTGGCGCATTGGCTGTTGTCGGGCCTGCCCCTGGCCTTGTTGGCCCCTTTGCTGGCCGTGCAGTTTGACCTGGACGGCGGCGCCATGCAGGCACTGGTGCTGACGCTGTTGGTTGGCACGCCCTTGTTGTCGCTGATCGGCGCAGTCGGCGCGGCGCTGACGCTGGGGGTGCGTGGAGGCGAGGTGCTGCTGTCGCTGTTGGTATTGCCTTTGTATATTCCGGCGCTGGTTTTTGGTGCCGGGGCGGTGGAGGCCCAGATCAGCGGCATCGGTTACGCTGCCCATGTGTCGATTCTGATGGCTATGCTGGTAATGGCGGCCTTTTTTGGCCCCTGGATGTGTGCCGCGGCACTGCGTGTTTCGCTGGAATAAACCATGTTGAAAATCTTCCATTGGGCTGCGCCCCAAACCTTTTACCCCTTGGCGGGCAAGCTCTGGCGGCCGTTTGCCGTGCTGGCGGCGGCGCTGGCGCTGGTCGCTTTGTACCTGGGCTTTTTTGTCGCCCCCACCGACTTTCAGCAAGGCGAGGGCTACCGCATCATCTTTGTGCATGTGCCCGCGTCCTGGATGTCCATGGTGATTTACCTGGCCATGGCGTTTTGGGCGTTTTTGGGCTTTACTTTCAACACCCGGCTCTCGGGCATGATGACCCAGGCGCTGGCGCCCACCGGGGCGATGTTTACTTTTTTGTCGCTCTGGACTGGCGCCCTGTGGGGCAAGCCCATGTGGGGCACCTGGTGGGTGTGGGACGCGCGGCTCACGTCCGAGCTGATTTTGTTTTTTCTGTACATGGGCTATATCGCCCTAACCAGCGCCATTGACGAC
>CAMDKE010000127.1 GCA_945901215.1 Comamonas sp. lk | reverse complement strand
AAGGAAGTTAATGCTCAGGTTCACAGCGATTTGCTGACCCGCCTAAAAAGTGAACTGTAAAGGCGACCATGGCTGAACTCGCGACCATTGCCCGCCCTTACGCTGACGCGCTTTTCAAGGCCAGTGCCGACCACCTTGAGCAAACAGCGCAGTGGCTCGACCGCTTGGCAGAAATTGTTATCGATCCCGACTTGATGCGCTTCGCGTCCCATCCAAAATCAACGCCTGAACAGGTGCTTGGTCTGATTCAGGGCGCGATGCCGCAGGCCTTGTCGGCTGTGGCGCAGCAGTTTTTACGCATGGTGCTTGAGAACGGACGCCTGAGCGCCATGCCAGAGATGGCGTTGCAATTCCGTGCCCAGGTCAATGATCGGGGCGGGGCTTCGGACGCAACGGTTTTTAGTCCGTTTCCAATGGATGGCGGCTTGCTCGCCGAAGTCGTGCAAGTCCTGGAAAAGCGCTTTGATCGCAAGCTCCATGTCTCGGTGCAATTGCAACCTGAGCTCATTGGCGGAATCCGCGTCGTGGTGGGTGACGAGGTGCTTGACACATCGGTCAAAGCCCGCCTCGAACAAATGAAAGTGGCGTTGGCTGCTTGATGCAGCCAACAACTGTGCTTTAGTTTTACCAAGAAAGAGGGAAAGAGTCATGCAACTCAATCCGGCAGAAATTTCCGAACTCATCAAGCGCCGTATCGAAGGACTGTCCGACAGCGCAGATATCCGTAACCAGGGAACCGTTATCTCGGTGACCGATGGCATCGTACGCGTCCACGGGTTGTCCGATGTGATGCAGGGCGAGATGCTCGAGTTCCCCAACAATACTTTCGGATTGGCGCTCAATTTGGAGCGCGACTCGGTGGGCGCGGTGATTTTGGGCGACTATGAACATATCTCCGAAGGCGACACGGTCAAATGCACCGGGCGTATTTTGGAAGTGCCGGTGGGGCCCGAACTCATTGGCCGCGTGGTTAACGCATTGGGACAGCCCATTGACGGGAAGGGGCCTATCAATGCCAAGATGACTGACGTGATTGAGAAAGTCGCCCCCGGGGTTATTGCACGTGAGTCGGTCAGCCAGCCCATGCAAACCGGTTTGAAGTCGATTGACTCTATGGTGCCGGTGGGCCGGGGTCAGCGCGAGTTAATCATTGGCGACCGTCAGACTGGTAAAACGGCCGTCGCCATTGATGCCATCATCAACCAAAAGGGTCAGAACATGACCTGCGTTTATGTCGCCATCGGCCAAAAAGCCTCGTCGATTAAGAACGTGGTGCGCGCCTTGGAGCAAGCGGGCGCCATGCAGTACACCATTGTGGTGGCCGCCTCGGCATCCGAGTCCGCTGCCATGCAGTACGTATCTGCCTACTCGGGCTGCACCATGGGTGAATACTTTCGAGATCGTGGCGAAGACGCCTTGATCGTTTACGACGATCTCTCCAAGCAGGCCGTGGCCTACCGCCAGGTGTCTTTGCTGCTGCGTCGCCCGCCAGGACGCGAAGCCTACCCGGGCGACGTGTTCTATCTGCACAGCCGCTTGCTTGAGCGCGCCGCTCGCGTGAACGCCAAGTACGTGGAAGACTTCACCAAAGGCGCCGTAAAAGGCAAGACCGGTTCATTGACCGCGCTGCCTATCATCGAAACACAAGCTGGTGACGTGTCAGCCTTCGTGCCCACGAATGTAATCTCCATCACCGACGGGCAGATCTTCTTGGAGACATCGTTATTTAATGCGGGTATTCGCCCCGCGATTAACGCTGGTATCTCGGTCTCCCGCGTGGGTGGTGCTGCACAGACCAAGCTGGTAAAGAACCTCTCTGGCGGTATCCGTACCGACTTAGCCCAGTACCGCGAATTGGCCGCTTTCGCGCAGTTTGCCTCTGACTTGGACGAGGCAACCCGCAAGCAACTCGACCGTGGCGCTCGAGTCACTGAGCTGCTCAAGCAGGCTCAGTACAGCCCGCAGCCCATCAGCTTAATGGGAGCGACCTTGTTCGCGGTCAACAAAGGCTTTCTTGATAGCATCGAAGTCAAGCAGGTGTTGCACTTTGAAGCGGGCTTGCACGCCTACCTCAAAGACAAGCACGCGCCCTTGCTCCAAAAGCTCGAGGCTGACAAAGCCATGGACAAAGATGCCGAAGCCCAATTGAATGACGCAGTGGGCGCATTCAAGAAAACCTTCGCTTAATGCCCGCTGACCAACCAAGGAGCATTTGATGGCAGCAGGTAAGGAAATTCGCGGCAAGATCAAATCGGTTGAAAACACCAAGAAGATCACCAAAGCCATGGAAATGGTGGCCGCATCCAAAATGCGCAAGGCGCAGGAGCGCATGCGTGCTGCGCGCCCCTATGGCGAAAAGATTCGCCAAGTCGCGGGCAACCTGGGCAAAGCCAATCCCGAGTACGTTCATCCCTTCATGGAAATCAACACGTCAAAGGCCGTTGGCTACATCGTGGTGACCACGGACAAAGGCTTGTGCGGCGGGCTCAACACCAATGTGCTGCGAATGCTCACGCACAAGTTGCGCGATGCACAAGCGCAAGGAATGGGCGCGCAGGCTGTGGCCATTGGCAACAAAGGCCTAGGCTTTTTAAACCGCTCGGGCATCAAGGTGGTGTCGCAGGCGACACAGCTTGGCGACACCCCGCATGTTGAGTCGCTCATCGGCCCGGTCAAAGTGCTGCTCGACGCCTACGTCAACGGAGAGATCAACTCGATTTTTCTTTGCTTTACGCGGTTCATCAACACCATGAAGCAAGAGCCCGTGGTTGAGCAGCTCCTGCCCTTGCGCGCTGAAGTGCTGCAAGCCAAGGCGAAGCACAACAGTTGGGACTATATTTATGAGCCCGATGCAAACATTGTGATTGACGATTTGCTGCTGCGGTACGTGGAGTCCTTGGTCTATCAAGCTGTAGCCGAGAGCATGGCGTCTGAGCAGTCGGCGCGAATGGTGGCGATGAAGTCTGCCACCGATAACGCCGGGGACGTGATCAACGAACTCAAACTGGTTTACAACAAGACGCGTCAAGCTGCGATCACCAAGGAATTGTCCGAGATCGTTGCGGGTGCGGCTGCTGTCTGATTTTTTATATTTGGAGCAAAGAGCATGGCTCATGAAAACACCCATTTGAACGCAGGCGTTCAGGGCAAAATTGTTCAGTGTATCGGTGCCGTCGTCGACGTGGAATTCCCACGTGACCATATGCCCAAAGTGTATGACGCCCTCAAGCTCGAGGGCACGGCCCTGACGCTCGAAGTGCAGCAGCAGCTCGGAGACGGCATCGTGCGCACCATTGCGCTGGGCACCTCAGACGGCCTGCGCAGGGGCTTGATGGTGACCAACACGGGGGCTGCCATCACGGTGCCTGTTGGCAAGGCTACTTTGGGGCGCATCATGGACGTGCTGGGCTCTCCCATCGATGAGCGCGGCCCGGTCGACCATTCGCAGACCGCTGCGATCCACCGCAAGGCCCCTGCTTATGACGAGCTGAGTCCATCTCAAGAACTGCTGGAGACCGGCATCAAGGTCATTGACTTGGTTTGCCCATTTGCCAAGGGTGGCAAGGTGGGCTTGTTTGGCGGCGCTGGCGTGGGCAAGACCGTGAACATGATGGAGCTGATTAACAACATTGCCAAGGCGCACAGCGGTTTGTCCGTGTTTGCCGGTGTGGGCGAACGAACCCGTGAAGGCAATGACTTTTACCACGAGATGGCCGATTCGGGCGTGGTGAATCTGGAAAACCTGGGTGAATCCAAAGTCGCCATGGTCTACGGGCAGATGAACGAACCACCAGGAAACCGCCTGCGTGTGGCACTGACCGGTTTGACGATTGCAGAGTCCTTCCGCGATGATGGCAAAGACGTTCTGTTCTTCGTAGACAACATTTATCGCTACACATTGGCTGGAACCGAAGTGTCTGCACTTTTGGGGCGCATGCCCTCTGCCGTGGGCTATCAGCCCACCTTGGCCGAAGAAATGGGCCGTTTGCAAGAGCGCATCACGTCCACAAAGGTGGGTTCGATTACGTCGATTCAGGCCGTGTACGTTCCTGCCGACGATTTGACTGACCCGTCGCCTGCAACCACGTTCGCCCACTTGGACTCGACCGTTGTGCTGTCCCGTGATATCGCATCGCTGGGTATTTACCCTGCAGTGGACCCTTTGGACTCCACCAGTCGCCAGCTCGACCCCTTGGTTGTGGGTGAAGAGCACTACGCTACTGCACGCGCAGTGCAAGGCACTTTGCAGCGCTACAAAGAGTTGCGTGACATTATTGCAATTTTGGGCATGGACGAACTGGCGCCTGAAGACAAGCTCACGGTCGCTCGTGCACGTAAAATTCAGCGCTTCTTGTCCCAGCCTTTCCACGTGGCGGAAGTATTTACCGGCTCCCCCGGCAAATACGTGTCCCTGGCAGAGACCATCCGCGGCTTCAAGATGATTGTTGCCGGTGAATGCGACCACTTGCCAGAACAAGCTTTCTATATGGTTGGAACCATTGACGAAGCGTTCGAAAAAGCCAAGAAGGTTTAAGTCATGAACACCATCCACGTTGATGTGGTCAGTGCGGAGGAGTCTATTTTCTCGGGGGAGGCGCGGTTTGTCGCACTTCCCGGCGAGAGCGGTGAACTAGGGATCTACCCACGGCACACGCCACTGATTACCCTCGTAAAGGCGGGGTCGGTGCGCATTGAAATGGCTGACGGCAGCGAGGAGTTTGTGTTTGTTGCAGGTGGCATCATCGAAGTGCAGCCCGATCGCGTAACGGTTTTGTCAGATACGGCCATCCGTGGCAAGGACCTGGATGAAGAAAAGGCCAACGCAGCCAGGGCGCTGGCACAAGAGGCACTCAAGAACGCCAAGAGTGATGTTGATCTTGCTATTGCGCAGTCGGAACTCTCCATTTTGGTGGCACAAATTGCTGCGCTTCGACGGTTCCAGCACAAGCGATAACATGCGCGGGTGTTTGATCGAGCAAACCGCCTTCGGGCGGTTTTTGTTTTGGGTATAGCGCCATGAACTACGCCGCGCCTTGGTGGTTGCCCGGTGGTCACTTACAGACCATCTCAGCAGCCAAAGCGGGACGCCGATACCGGCGTTGTGCGCCTGTCTACCAGCGCGAACGCTGGTCTACTCCTGATAACGACTTTGTCGACCTGGACTGGCAGCGCGCAAAATGGACCACTAATCCTCCCTTGCTGGTTTTATTCCACGGCTTGGAGGGCTCTTCGCGAAGCCACTACTCGGAGTCGTTCGCCGACTACGCAAGCGCCCATGCGATGGACTTTGTTGTCGTCCATTTCAGGGGTTGCAGCGGTGAACTCAACCACGCGCCACGCGCCTACCACTCCGGCGACTACGAAGAAATTGCATGGATACTCCAACGCCTTCGCAGCCAGCACATTGGGCCGATCCTGGCAGTCGGTATCTCACTGGGGGGAAACGCCCTACTGCGATGGGCCGAAGAGGCAGGCAGTTTGGCCGGCCAAACGGTCTCAGCGCTGGCATCGGTATGCGCCCCTATTGATTTGGCTGCCAGCGGCACCGCAATTGGCGCGGGCTTTAACCGCCAAGTCTATACACGCATGTTCTTGCACAGCATGAAACCCAAGGCAATGCGCAAGTTGGCCCAGTTTCCAGGCTTATTTGATGGTCAAGCTGTGTGCTCCGCACAAGACCTGTACGCTTTCGACAGCGCATTTACGGCTCCGCTACACGGTTTCGAAACCACCGATCGGTACTGGCGCGAGGCTTCAGCCCAACCCCACTTGCACCGCATCCGCTTGCCCACTTTGGTACTCAATGCAAAAAATGACCCTTTTGTTCCAGCGCACTCGCTTCCTGCGGGCCCGATCAAAGGGGGCTGGGTCACACTGTGGCAACCCAGTGAAGGTGGCCATGTCGGTTTCCCCACCGGTTTACCACCTGGCAATTTGTTCGCACTGCCTGAGGCGGTGGGTGAGTGGTTGCTGCAAAATCGCTAAAAAGGCGCAGGACGCATCTCAATGGACGACATCGTACGACAAGCAATGGCCAAGTGGCCCCATGTACCCGATTGCTATGGTTGGCTTGGACTAGACGCGCGCGGCAACTGGTATATGCGCGACGACCGTGCGCAGGCCTGCGGCGCGTTCGCCAGCGGCAAGCCCGGCGCCAAGGGTTCTTTGCTCCAACATGCCAAGTTGATTGAATTCATCGCTCGAAACTATGCTGAAGATGAGAGCGGTTCATGGTACTTTCAAAACGGCCCGCAGCGCGTATTCGTGGAATTAGAAGCAACACCCCATGTCTGGCGCATTGATGCCACAGGAGATATAAGCTCCAACGCAGGCGTTCGGGCGCTCTACTTGCGCTGCCTGATGGACGAAAATGGTTGGGCTTACTTGCAAACATCGGCTGGCTTTGGCTTGGTACATACCCAAGACGTTGGCGCCTTGGCACTGGCAGTAGACCACCATGCATGGCTGGTAGAGGATGCACTGTTAGCAGACTTGCCCGTGAAATTTAGTTACTGCACCAGCCCACAATCGCAGCAGGTGTTGACGGGAAATTCCTAAGCCACTCGGCCAAGAGCCGGCCCATCAAGCGAAAGCTTTTTATTTGGCTGCTTCAGCCGCTGGCTTGACTGGTTCGGGGAACTTTGCCCCACTGGCATTGGCCATATAGACCACGGCGCGTGCAATCTCATAGTCGTCGAAATCGCCACCGCCTTGGGCGCCCATGGCATTTTTTCCTTTGAGCGCCGAATTCCACAATGCATCAAAACCGGTCTTATTGCGCGGCGCCCAAGCGCTGGCGTCTCCAAATTTAGGCGACCCAGCCAAGCCATTGGTGTGGCAGGTCGAGCACTGTGCCTTGTATACCTCCTCGCCGGTCTTCATGGGGCGGTTGGCATCACGCACTTCCACCGAACCGACTTTTTGAATCCGCTCGGACACGGACTTCTCCAAATTCACGGCACCGGCGGCAGGTTTATTCGCTGAAGTGACGTAATACACCAAGCCGATGATCACAAAGATGGGAATCACGAACGAAAGAAACACTGCCATCAGCAACTGCTTCGGATTTTTGACAGGGCCCGTGTGTTCTTCTTCTTGCGCTACGTTCTGGCTGTGGTCGCTCATGGTGTCCTCAAATAGGCCGACAGGCCGTGTGAATCAGCGCCCGATTATAGAGGCCAGCTCCGGCAAAGGCCCCTACAATCAAAGGCTACGCAATGCGGCTGTAGCTCAGTGGATAGAGTATTGGCCTCCGAAGCCAAGGGTCGTGGGTTCGATCCCCGCCAGCCGCACCAACAGAGTAGAAACAGTCTAGCTGGCGCTCATCTAGGCGTCCTGCGTCGCGTAGCGCAATAGTCAAATTGGACTTAGCTCAAGGCACATCCGCAGATTGAGATTGCAGTAGCTTTTGTCTCAAGTCACCACGGCTGCTATCAAATGGGGTAGTCATCGAAATAAGGGGGTAATGCGTCGATCAAATACCCCAATATTCATTAAGATTACCCCAATTTCTTTATGTTTCATGAGCCATGCACTCACTAACGCTGGGCTACCTCGCCAAACTGCGGTTTGACACGCAGCGACTGGCAACGCTGCGCGGGCTGGACGAGTACCGGGGCAGGCAGCTTCAATATGTTGCGCAATCGCCAGAGGTGCTG
>CAMDKE010000126.1 GCA_945901215.1 Comamonas sp. lk | reverse complement strand
ATCACCTTGTTGGCGGGCGTGGCGCCCCACACTGCCGTAACAGCGTCGCACACTTCCTTGGCAAATTCCAGCTCGGTGCTTGTGAACAGCTCGGGGCTGTACTGCAACACCCATTCGGTCCGGGGGTGCTGGGCGGCGAGTTGCTGGATCAGCGTGACCGCGTCCACCGCCATTTGCACTACTTCGGGCTTGCTCATGTTGAACACCACGTCCCTGAACAATGGCGCAGTGGCGTTGTAGACGTGCATGATGACGCGTCGCGCGCCCGCCACCGACTCAAAGGTGCGGCGAATCAGGTGCTCGCGCGCCTGGGTCAGCACTTCGATGGTGACGTCGGCGGGCACATGGCCCTCGTCCACCAGGGCGCGGACAAAGTCAAAGTCGGTTTGCGAGGCGCTGGGGAATCCCACCTCGATTTCTTTGAAGCCCACCGCGCAGGCGGTGCGAAACATGCGCATCTTGCGCTCCAGGTTCATGGGCTCAAACAGGCTCTGGTTGCCATCGCGCAGGTCGGTGCTCATCCAGATGGGCGGCGCGGTGATGGTGCGACTGGGCCACTGGCGGTCGGGCAAATGGATTGCGGGGAAAGCCTGGTATTTGGTAGCGGTTTGCGAGAGCATGGGAGCCTTTAGATCGAAATAGCGTAATAAACCCGGATCTTACGCAAAAGCTCGAAGCAGAAGCTTGCGAAGTTTCCAAGTTTTCACCTAATCACGCAATTAAATAGCGCGATTTTGGGTATTGACGGACCAATAAAACACGTTTATCGCAATGATTCGCAAAGAATGCGATAACTCAAACACATCATGAACAGCCCCATGAGGTGCTGGTATCTGATTTGGCGTACACCCTCACCCAATCACCGACCAGCCCGCATGCCGGTTGACCTTGTTGTTTTCATACTCCCAGACGGTGCCGCAGCGCTCGCAAACGTATTTGGTAATGGTCACCGAGCCATGGCGGTGGGCGACCGCGCGGTGCGTGCCCTGGATCAGTTCGGGGTGGCCTTTGGCGCGGCGCCAGTTTTGCTGCACGCCGGCGCAGGATTCACACAAGGTGGAAGGTTTGGCGGTGGTCAGGGGAATTGTGTCTTCGATCATGGGGGTTTTGGGGGAAATGGCTCTCCCCATTGGAACACGCTGCCCACTTGCGAAGTACGCCGGAACAGGGCACAGACCGGCCGCGCTTTTAGTGTTGGTGGCCGTGCGCACCGTGCACGTGGCCGTGGGCGACTTCTTCCTCAGACGCGGCGCGCACTTCCAGCACCTGCACGCTAAAGCGCAGCGCCTGACCGGCCAGCGGGTGGTTTCCGTCCAGCATCACCTGGTCTCCCTTGATCTTGAGCACGGTAAACGCACGGCGGTGGCCTTGCTCGTCTTGGCCTTCAATCTGGCCGCCCACCTTCACCCCGGGGGGAAACTGGCTTTTGGGGATAGATTGCAACAAGGCCTCATCGCGTGGTCCAAAGGCCTCGTCGACTGAAAGTTCGACCAGACCCTTGAACCCGACCGCTTGCCCTTCCAACGCTTCTTCCACCTTCGAGAACAGATTGCCGTAGCCGCCGTGCAGGTAGGACATGGGTTCTTTGCTCTCATCGAGCAACTTTCCTTGGGCGTTGGCAACCTTGTAGTGGACGGTGACGGCGCTGTCTTTGGTGATCTTCATGGGGAGGGGTTCCGGTGGTGGGTAGAAGGGATACAGCCGGCATTATCTTTAAAAGCCGGGTCTGTCCCAGGCCGGTCGCAGGGAGCCGCAACAAGGGGCATTGGGAAAGTGAAATAATCTGGTGTGTTTTGAATTTACCCAGCAAAGGATATTCCTATGAGCGACGCACAACAACGCATTGACACCCTGGTCAAAACCAATGAGGTGGTCTTGTTCATGAAAGGCAACGCCAGCTTTCCCCAGTGCGGCTTCTCGGGCCGCGCCATCCAGATCCTCAAAGCCTGCGGCGTGGACACCAAAACCGTCACCACCGTCAACGTGCTCGAAGACGACGGCATTCGCCAAGGCATCAAGGAATACAGCAACTGGCCGACCATTCCCCAGCTTTACGTCAAGGGCGAATTCATCGGCGGCTCCGACATCATGATGGAGATGTACGAGTCCGGCGAACTGGTGCAGGCGCTGGGCACCTCCCCAGGCGCCTAAAACGCCCGGTCCTTAAAGGGGGTAGTGCCAGTTGCGCTGCGCCGCCAGCACGGCGTCCGGGTAGCTCCGCTGGCCGCGCGATCCGTTGTAGCGGCCCAGCGCCATGAAGGTGTCACCCTGTTCGCGGTCCAGGTAGTGTCGCAAGATCACGCAGCCAAAACGCAAGTTGGCCTGCAGGCGGAACAAGACGCTTTCATCCCCCTCACCGATCAGGCGCACCCAAAACGGCATCACCTGCATGTAGCCGCGCGCCCCAGCGCTACTGACTGCATGCTTGCGAAAATTGCTCTCCACCTGGATCAGCCCCAGCACCAGCGACACGTCCAACCCGGCGCGCTTGCTCTCGTACCACACAGTTTGCAAAAAGTCTTGCCAATCGTCCACTTCCGGGCGGCGGGACTTCAGGCGCAGCCGCATGGCATTGAACCAGCCCTGGTAGTTCACCCGCTCCTGCGGGTCTCGAAACTCAGGCGCCGGGGGCGCCGAGTTGTGGATGGCTGCACTCAGCGCCGAGCGAACCGAGTCAATCAGCGGCTCTTCCAGCTGGCTGCCCGCGTGCGCGGGGCCGCTGCCTAGGCACAGCAGCGCTTGGAGGAGCGATAGAGAGGGTAGCGCCAGCACACCAGCCACACAGGCACGCCGCCCTGCAACTTGCCGAGTTTGAACTGACCCCACCCTTAAGCCGTGATGCGCGCACGCACCCAGGCGGCAATCTCGCTCACCGGCACGCTGGTGGCTGCCGCGTCGCGGCGGTGTTGGTACTCCACCATGCCTTCTTTCAGACCCCGGTCGCCCAAGGTGACACGGTGCGGCACGCCGATAAGTTCCCAATCGGCAAACATGGCGCCCGGGCGCTCGTTGCGGTCGTCCAAGATCACGTCCACACCCGCAGCCAAGAGCTCGGCGTACAGCGCCTCAGCGACGGCCTTCACCTCCGGAAAGCGGTCCGGGCTAATCGGGCACAGGGCCACGGTAAACGGCGCCAGCGCGTCGGGCCAGATGATGCCGCGGGCGTCGTGGTTTTGCTCAATCGCGGCGGCAGGCAGGCGGGTAATGCCAATCCCGTAGCAGCCCATTTCCATAGCCTGGGGCTTGCCGTTAAGGTCCAAAAAGGTGGCGTTCATGGCCCGGCTGTATTTGGTGCCCAGGTAAAAAATGTGGCCCACTTCAATGCCGCGTTCAATGGCCAGCACGCCCGCGCCATCGGGCGAAGCGTCGCCCGCAACCACATTGCGGATATCGGCTACCACATCGGGCTCCGGGAGATCGCGGCCCCAGTTGACGCCGCTGATATGGAAATGGGGCTCATTGGCGCCGCATATCCAGTCCGACATCAGAGCCACCTCGCGGTCGGCCACGATGCGCAGCGGCTGCTTTAGCCCGACTGGCCCTAAGTAACCCGGCTCACAGCCAAAGTGTGCGTCAATCTCTGGCAACGTGGCAAAACGAAAATCCGCCAGGCCGGGAACCTTACCGACCTTGACCTCGTTCATGCTGCGGTCACCGCGCAGCAGCAACAGCCAGACCTGGGACTTAACGATAAGCCCTGCAGCGTCACGTTCGTCGGTGGCTACCACCAGCGATTTGAGCGAACTCTCCAGTGGCAGGCCCAGGTACTCTGCCACATCGGCGCAGGTGCTTTTGCCCGGCGTGGCCACTTTGGTCATGGGCGCTGCGGGCGCGGGGCGCGGACCGGCCGGGGGCATTGCCTCGGCTTTTTCCATGTTCGCGGCGTAGTCGCTGCCGGTTGAATAAACGATTGCGTCCTCGCCGGTGGCGGCGATTACTTGAAACTCTTCGCTTAAATCGCCGCCGATGGCGCCACTGTCGGCGGCCACGGCGCGGTAGGTCAGGCCAAAGCGGTCAAAAATGCGACGGTAGGCCTTAGCCATCACCTGGTAGCTGGCTTTGGCGGCGTCGGCATCGCGGTCAAAGCTGTACGCGTCTTTCATGGTGAATTCCCGCCCGCGCAGCAAGCCAAAACGGGGCCGGCGCTCGTCGCGAAACTTGGTCTGAATCTGGTAGAAGTTCTTGGGCAGCTGTTTGTAGCTTTTGATTTCCTGGCGCGCAATGTCGGTAACCACCTCCTCGCTGGTGGGCTGCACCACGTAGTCTCGCGCGTGCCGGTCTTTGATACGCAGCAGCTCGGGGCCCATCTTTTCAAAGCGGCCGGTTTCTTGCCACAGCTCAGCGGGTTGGACCACGGGCATGCTGAGTTCGATGGCTCCGGCTCGGTTCATTTCCTCGCGCACGATGGCCTCGACCTTGCGGATCACACGCAAACCCATGGGCATATAGGTGTAGATGCCGGCACCAAGCTTTTTCACCATGCCCGCACGCATCATCAGTTGGTGGCTGGGCACCTCGGCGTCGGCCGGGGCCTCTTTGAGCGTGGAAATCAGGAATTGGGAAGCTTTCATGCGGGTACTCGTAAAACAGCGCGAACGGCAGTGTGACGGGCCTTTGAGGCGCGGGCGGCTCGCCGTGCATAATGGCCCAAGTTTAAAAATTTGGGGTTTGATTATGCTTGACCGGGACGGCTTTAGGCCCAACGTCGGCATCGTCCTGCTCAACCAGAAAAATCAGGTTTTTTGGGGCAAACGCATACGTACCCACTCGTGGCAGTTCCCGCAAGGTGGCATTGACCGGGGCGAAACCCCCGAACAGGCCATGTTCCGTGAGCTGCACGAAGAAGTGGGGCTCCAGCCGGAGCACGTTGCCATCGTCGCCCGAACCCGAGACTGGTTGCGCTACGAGGTGCCGGACCGCTACATCCGCCGCGATGCGCGCGGCCATTACAAGGGGCAAAAACAGATTTGGTTTTTGCTCCAACTCACCGGCTTTGACTGGAACCTCAACCTGCGTGCCACAGAGCATCCTGAGTTTGACGCTTGGCGTTGGAACGACTATTGGGTGCCGCTGGACGCGGTGGTTGAGTTCAAGCGCGGCGTGTACGAGATGGCGCTGACCGAGCTGTCGCGCTATTTGCCGCGCATGGATGTGCGACCGCGCTTTCAGCCTTCCGGCTTTCGCAGCCCGGTAGCTGTAGACCACGCGCACGCCATGGATGTTGCAGCGCAGCAGGTGTCCTCTGGTCCGGAATTGCCCTCATCTTCCTAGCGAAACTCAGGATTTAACGCATCAGCACCAAGTTGTCGCGGTGCAGCATCTCCGGCTCGGCGGCATAGCCCAGCAAGGCTTCGAAATCAGACGACGGTTTGCGGCACAGCAATCGCGCCTCGGCGCTGGAGTAATTGGCCAGACCGCGCGCAATCTCCAAGCCGCTGGGGTCGCGCACGCCGATCACGTCGCCACGTGAGAACTCGCCCTCGACTTGCACCATGCCAATAGGCAAAAGGCTTTTGCCTTCATCGCGTACCTTGGCCGCCGCACCCGCATCCACCACCACAGCGCCGCGCATTTGCAGATGGTCGGCCATCCATTGCTTGCGCGCCTGGGTTTTTTGCGTTGGGGCGACTAGCAAGGTTCCAATGGCTTCGCCTTGACTCAGGCGGATCAGCACGTCGGGCTCACGTCCCCAGGCTATCACGGTCGAGGCGCCAGAGCCTGCTGCACGTTTGGCCGCCAATATCTTGGTGATCATGCCGCCACGACCCAGGCTGCTGCCAGCGCCGCCGGCCATCACTTCAAGGGCCGGATCACCAGCCTGCGACTGGTCGACAAAACGCGCATTTGCATCTTTGCGCGGGTCGGCGGTGAACAGCCCTTGTTGGTCGGTCAAAATGACCAAGGCATCGGCTTCGACCAGATTGGCTACCAAAGCACCCAAGGTGTCGTTGTCCCCAAACTTTATCTCGTCGTTAACTACCGTGTCGTTTTCATTGATCACGGGCACCACACCGAGCTTGAGCAGGGTCAGCAGCGTGGAGCGGGCGTTTAGGTAACGCTCGCGGTCGGCCAGGTCGGCGTGCGTAAGCAATACCTGCGCGCTGCCCAGACCACTTTCGCGCAGCTTGGTCTCGTACATCTGCGCCAGGCCCATCTGGCCCACGGCGGCGGCGGCTTGCAGTTCATGGATGGCGTGGGGGCGCGTGGCCCAGCCCAGGCGCTTCATGCCTTCGGCAATCGCGCCGCTGGAGACCATGATGATCTCCACGCCGCCACGCACCAGCAGCGCCATCTGGCGGCACCATTCGCCGATTGCAGCTTCGTCCAGACCCCGGCCCTCGTTGGTGACCAGGCTCGAGCCAACTTTGACGACTATACGTTTGGCGTCGCGCAGCACGGTGGAGGGTGGGTTGTGCGTCATAGGGCGAATGAACGGAATAGCAAAGGCGCGCGCAGATCGTAGCTAACTTGACAGGCGCTTAATCCGACGCACCGTCGTGGGCGGCGGATGCGGTGTCGGGCGTGTTCAAAAAGCGCGGATCCACTTCCACGTAGGGCTGCTCGGCTGCCTGCTGCGCCTTAACATGCTTATAGATTTCTTTGACCAAGGGCTCACAGCCTTCGCGCGTGAGGGCAGAGATCTCGAACACTGGGCCCTTGAACTTGAAACGCTTAACAAAGTCCTTGATTAACGCAACACGGGCATCGGACGCCACCATGTCGAGCTTGTTGAGCACCAACCAACGCGGCTTCTTATACAAGCCCTCGTCGTATTTTTTGAGCTCGTTAACGATTGCCTTGGCCTGCGCCACGGTGTCTACGCCTTCGTCAAATGGCGCCACGTCCACAATGTGCAATAGCAAGCGGGTGCGCTGTAAGTGGCGCAAGAACAAATGGCCCAGGCCCGCGCCCTCCGATGCCCCTTCGATTAAACCGGGCAAATCCGCCACCACAAAGCTCTGCTCCGGCCCCACCCGCACCACGCCCAGATTGGGGTGCAGGGTGGTGAACGGGTAGTCCGCGATGCGCGGACGGGCATTGGAGATGGCGGTGATAAAGGTCGACTTGCCCGCGTTGGGCATGCCCAAGAGGCCAACATCGGCCAGCACCTTAAGTTCAAGCTTGAGGTTCTTTTTCTCGCCGGGCCAGCCGGGCGTTTTTTGTCGGGGCGCGCGGTTGATGGCGCTCTTGAAGCGCAGGTTGCCAAAGCCGCCATCGCCGCCTTTGGCGATGGTGATGACTTCGCCCGGCACCAGCAACTCAAACAGCACTTCGCCGGTTTCGGCGTCGGTGATGATGGTGCCGACCGGCATCTTGAGCGTGATGTCGTCGCCAGCAGCGCCGAACATATCGGAGCCCATGCCGTGTTCGCCCCGACGGGCATCGTGGCGGCGGGAAAAGCGGTAGTCCACAAGGGTATTGAGGTTAACGTCAGCTACCGCGTAAACATGGCCGCCACGTCCCCCGTCGCCGCCATTGGGGCCGCCAAACTCCTTGTATTTTTCATGCCGAAACGAGACGCAACCAGCGCCGCCATCTCCAGCGGAGATGTCAATGTAGGCTTCGTCAACGAACTTCATGCTTTTCTCGATCTATAAATAAAAAACCCCGCGCTGGGTTGGCGCAGGGTTTTGCGGGAGCCGCGCTGCAGTTTACGCCGCAGC